>JADKJG010000007.1 GCA_016722375.1 Bacteroidota bacterium
CTGGTTTTTACTGTTTCTATAAACAGCAGCAAAGCGAGAAGGAAGTAGCGGTTAAGGCCGCTACGGATAAAATTGATCATGTCTCGATTAGGTTATTGGTGGACGACCGTTATAAACTTATCAAACCACTGGCATTTGTAGATTTTATAAAAGAAGATTCGTTATTGCTCGCCATCAAATCATCTATTGGATCATTGATTGAGGAGCAAAAAAACGAAGGGTCTATCAGTTCGGCTTCTGTTTATCTTAGAAATTTAAATCGCCATCAGGAAGTAGGTATCAACCCTTTGGAAATCTACTTCCCGGGGAGTTTGATGAAGATTCCAATTCTAATTGCCTACTTAAGACAGGTAGAAAAAGATCCCGGCATTTTTGACAAGCAACTTGCCTTTATTAATGTTTACGGCAACCTACCGACACAGAATATAAAGACGAAATCAATAAAACAGGGTAACTCCTATTCTGTGAGAGAGTTGTTAGTATATATGATCGAATATTCTGACAACAATGCAACAGCCGTTCTGAGTGAAAACATTGAATTTAAGGAAATTCAAAAAATTTTTTCCGACTTACAGTTGCCCATCCCAGATGCCAATCAGCCGGAATATGGTATATCCCTCAAAGAATACTCTCGGCTTTTTAGAGTATTATATAACTCAACCTATCTCGGTCGCCCAATGTCCGAATTTGCTCTTGATCTACTTTCAAAGTGTGACTTTAAGGATGGCCTGATGAAATATTTAGATACTGATCTTGTAGTAGCCCATAAATTTGGTGAAAGAAACTCTGATGGAGTACAACAACTACATGAAATCGGTATCGTCTATCTTAAAAATAAGGCATACTTATTGGGGGTAATGACCAAGGGAAACAATATTTCTAAACAGAAAGAAACCATTAGCCAGATTTCTAAGTTGGTTTACGACTCCATGAATTCTCACCCAGAAGATTAGACCTCGAGGTTTAGAACGCGCCATCTGGCTGGTCCTCTTATAAACAGTTCTTGTTTTATGACCTCCAATGGATTTAATAGCTACAGACCCTATCTCCGCGTAACAATTCATAAGTACAGAGCGCATAGCAGTTATTATTCTCTATATTTCTGAAAATTATCTTCTTTTAGCCCCTGTTTTAAAACATACTACACAAATCAAATGATTTCAATCGGCGATCAAGACTTACAACTTCAGGATATTTTCAGAATACTTTATCAAAACGAGCAGGTAAAGGTATCCGAAAAAACCCTCAAACAGGCTAACGATAACTTCTATTTCCTTCGTGACTTTGCGGCGGACAAAGTAATATATGGAATCAATACAGGCTTTGGCCCTATGGCTCAGTTTAAAATTCCTTATGCTGATAGGTTGATGTTGCAATACAATCTGATTCGTAGCCATGCTTCCGGTTCAGGCGAAGTTATGGAGATCATTAGTTCCAAAGCAATGCTGGTAGATCGTTTAAATACTCTGGCGAAATGCAAAAGTGGCGTACATCCAGATCTACTCGTCCTTATTTCTGAACTTATCAATCGCAACTTAATACCTGTGATTTACAAACACGGCGGCGTAGGAGCCAGTGGAGATTTAGTGCAGCTAGCCCACATGGGTTTGGCAATAATTGGAGAAGGAGAACTCCATGACAATGGAGAAATACTTTCAGCACACGATGTTTTTATTAAACACAAGCTTACTCCGTTTGCTATTCGCTTACGCGAAGGTCTAGCCCTGATGAACGGCACCTCCTGTATGACGGGGATTGGCCTGGTCAACTTGATTGAAGCAAAAAAACTTTTGAATTGGGCAATCCTTATTTCAGCAACCATTAACGAAATATTTGAAGCATTTAACGACCATATCTCAGCGCCGCTTAATGAAGCAAAACTTCATATTGGTCAGAGGAAGGTAGCGGAAGCCTTCCGTGGTATTTTATCGAAAACTACTTTGATGAAAAATAGGCATGAACACCTTTATGTTTCAAACGATGAAATCCACTTCAAAGAGAAAGTTCAGGAATATTATTCCCTGCGTTGCACTCCACAAATTCTGGGGCCGGTATATGATACCATTGCCTATTCTGAAAAAATAGTAGTGGATGAGCTAAACTCTGTCAGTGATAACCCGGTAGTAGATGCTGCGGCCAATGAAATTTTCCACGGGAGGAAATTTCCATGGCGACTATGTAGCCCTTGAAATGGATAAACTCAAGATGGCTATCACCAAACTGTCTATGCTCGCCGAGCGCCAATTAAATTACTTGCTCAATGATAAATTGAACGGCAAACTTCCTCCCTTTATCAACACCGCGACCGTCGGCTTGAATTTTGGTATGCAGGGCATTCAATACACCGCCACCTCTACCGTGGCTGAAAATCAGGTCTTGTCAAACTCGGTCTATGTTCATAGCATTCCCAGCAATAACGACAATCAGGACATCGTCAGCATGGGGAGCAATGCAGCATTGATGGCGGCACGGGTGATTGAGAATACCTTTGAAGTGCTATCGGTACACGTGCTTGCAGTTGTCGAAGCGGTGGACGCACTGAACATGAGCGGACGCATTTCTGAAATACCCCAACAATTTTACCGCGACATCAGAAAGCTGAGCGCACCGATTGGACAGGCACATGATGATCCTCGATTTAAGCAACTGAAAAAAATCAAGGACTATTTGAAGTCTAACAACCCGGAAGTCATCTCTTAATCCGTGTCATCAATTTAAAAAATGAAATACGCTTTAGTCACCGGAGGCTCCCGAGGAATCGGCAGAGCAGTCAGCCTGAAATTAGCCACACAGGGCTATACCATTTTGGTCAACTACCAGAGCAATGAAGCCGCAGCCAATGAAACCGTTTCTCTCATCGAGCAAGCTGGCGGAAAGGCGGAACTCCTGCGATTCAACGTAGCCGACAAAAACGAGATAGAAAGAATCCTGGGCGGATGGATTGATACGAACAAAGACAAAGTCATCGAAGTACTCGTCAACAATGCCGGCATCCGCAAAGACAACCTGATGATGATGATGCCTGCGGAAGATTGGCACTCGGTTCTTCAAATCAACCTCGACTCTTTTTACTACATCACGAAACTAATTCTATCCGGAATGATGTATCAACGATATGGACGCATTGTCAATATCGTTTCACTTTCCGGCATCAAAGGATTGCCGGGCCAAGTCAATTATGCCGCTTCTAAAGCCGGTGTCATTGCCGCTTCAAAATCATTAGCACAAGAAGTTGGACGAAAGGGGATTACCGTCAACTGTGTGGCTCCCGGCTTTATCAAAACCGAAATGACCGAAGGCATTGAAGAAAAGCAATTCCGCACCATCATCCCGGTTCAACGATTTGGCGAAGCAGAAGAAGTAGCCGACACAGTTCTCTTTCTCGCTTCCAAAGGCGCTTCCTACATCACTGGCGAAGTCATCAACGTGAATGGCGGCCTTTATACCTAAAGACTTTCCAAGTTTCTAAAACTTGGAAAGTCAACACCTCGGTGCCGACATCGCTGCCCCCGCCACCACACGCGCTACACCGCCAAAAGGAGAAACGCATTGAACAATTTCAAAGGCAAGGATTCCTATTGTTTATTGTTAGTTGAATCAGGTGATTCGCTTTTACTTATGTCACTAACAATTTGATCTTTCAAATAGTCATAAAAGGAATGTCTGCTTACTAACGTCGCGATTAAGTTGGAGAATAACGCGGTGAGCATGATGTGAAAAATCACGTTATGACTGTTGGTCATTTCCAAAACAAGAATAGACGATGTGAAGGGGCTGCGTGTCACACTGGTCAAAAAACCTGTCATGCTACATAAAATAATAAGGTTGGTTTCCGTATCCGACAAATAGAACCAACCAGAAAAAACAGCCCCGATACTTGCACCTGCACTTAATGAGGGTGCGAAAATACCTCCTGCCGCTCCGGTTGAAAAAGATAGAATTGAACCGACTATTCTTAAAATGGGTATATACCATTCTAGATGTTTTTGCTCCGTGAATAATGTAGTAACCATTTATGCCTTTGCCAGAGCCCAATGCTCTGACATCAATAAAATAGGCAAGAGAGGCAATAAGTAATCCGCAAAATGCTACATAGATTATACTCTGAAAATTATTTTTGAAAGCCTGCTTCTTTCTGAAAATATAAAGAATTGCTTGCGACATCATACTTCCGGAAATGCCTGTGATAGCTGATAAAGGGATCACCAACAAAATTGTCCAGGTAGAAATATCCGTTAGCGTTGGATAGCCTAAATATAAATATGGTCCTAAAAAATTCAATGCCGTAAGTCCTGAGATGATGACACCGGTGAGCAATGCTGATCTGAAAAAGCTGAAATGTGTTTTTGTCAATTCTTCAATGGCAAAGACAATTCCACCCAAAGGTGTGTTGAAGGCCGCTGCAAGACCGGCTGCCGCCCCGGTAACAATCATGTTCTGTTTAGAGATTTTAGGATACCAGGCAGGTAGCAGATCATTGATTTTTTTGAAGATAGCAGCAGAAATTTGAATGGTGGGGCCTTCTCTTCCAATTACACCACCACCAAAAACCATGATAAGGCTTGAAAATATTTTTACGATAATCACCCTAAAACTGAGCAACATATTTACATGATGAGTATGTCTTGGATTTGATAGTTCAATCGCCGCAGTTACTTGTGGAATGCCGCTTCCTTTTGCATAGGGTGCATATTTTGAAACAACCCACCACGCCAAAACAAAACAGACCGGAGTAATGATGAAAAATGCCCAGTCTGTATTTTTAAAAATTAATTGTGTGCCTAATTCTGCCCAAGAAAATAATTTTGCATATAGCACTGCAAATCCACCCGAGATAAAAGCCCCTGTCCAAAATGGTAAGGCATCGAGCAAGTTCTTTTTGAGCTTTTCATTTCCTATTAATTCAAACGTTGTTTCTAATAGATTTCTTAGCCTATTTAAAAATTTCACGTGCAAATAGAAGGGTTACAATGAGGTCCGAAATGATTTTTGTGGATTGCAGCTTGCTGCGGTTAGGTCTCCACGCCAAACTTCTGATTTCGACTCACCAACATCAGAAAAATCAACAAAACCTAAGGATCTAGCCAACCCTAAAATAAAGATTTAACCAGATAAGACTTTAATCCCTGGCATCTTGACACTTGCGCCGACATTTACGTCATAAAGACATTGGGCCCGGATATAAGGATGCTTATGGCCAGTATAAGTGTCTTTAATTAGACCTCTTTCCAAAATCAAATAGGTATTGTTAGTAGGTCAACGCGGCGATTTGTGACTTGAACCTCCCTCTTTGGTCATATTTCAGTATTCTGAATATTTTAAGGTTTCGGATGATATTCTCAATAACAACCCTGCTGGAAGATATCCGTTGGTTTCGTTGTTTATCTGTTTTGGTGAGCGGGTTTTTCTTGCTTTTCTTTGGCATTTCGGTATTGGGATGTACCTTGTAACCCTTGATATCCGCATCTACTGCGGCAATGGTGGGATGGGTGTTTGGCTTTGTGTATACAACTTTCATGCTTGCGTCCATTTCAGTGCAGACAATCTGCCGGGTATTTTGGTCTGCTACTATCTGTGAGGTGTGTCAGTTTTTTTTACCTGAGTAATACCGCGCCGTTTTTTTGGCCGCCAAGGGTCCGTCATCTATCCAGACTAGCTCAAACTATTTCGGACGGGAGCCTTTTCGTTAATGGGCGTTGAGGAGCTTATGCCCGTATCCATAATTATTTTACAAAACCGCCGATTCACTAATGTCATAGGTATGCAAATATGGAATACTGTTCTTTTCGTGTTACATCAGGAGATCAAAATGTTTCCTCTAAACTAATTTGAAGCCTCACGGGCGGGGTGCTTGCTTGCATGGGCCCCCGGGCCCGAACCATCAGATGAAACCTCGGGTGACTCTACGTTTAAACTGTGCTTTGGCTGTTTTTGTAATTGTCCATCGCAGAAGCAAAGAAAATCAAACTCTGCACACAATGAACAGGAACAATCTATGTACTTATTTTTAGAATAAACCATTTAGGAAAGAAGTCATTGAAGTAAGGAGCTTATCCTGAGACGCTTATTTTGAAAATACGAGCCCTAAACCAAAAAAATGTATGGACCCATTCTTTGAATAAATGACTTTTGGCCATTTCAAATACAACCCAACCTGGAAAAAGCACGATAGATACTGCGGCAAATCTTATAAAAAGACCCTGTCTCGCTTAAATAGAGACAGGGTCTTGGCAGATAGAGGAAGAAAAATTTATTCGGCAGCAATCATCTTGCCTTTGCCAATCACCTGATTTTGTTTCACTACTTCATATAAATAAACACCTGAAACCAGCGTACCTCTTCTTATAGTAAAGATGTTCTGTTCCGCGATTTGACGATTGACCAAGTTGCCAAGAAGGTCATACACTTTGATTTCGTAAGGAGCATCAGCGCCTTCAATCTTGATCGTAGTGAACTCGCGGAAGGGATTGGGCATGAGCGTGATGTTCACGTTGTTTGCAGCCAGTTCTTCTACGGAAGTTTTGTAGTCAATCGTGTTGAGCGTTGATTCGGTTATCACCGATTCATTATAGTCGAAGTATATGTCTGCATGATTGAAAATCTCTGTTCCTTCAGGCAAAGCAGCTTTAGCCTTCATCGAAAACATAACAAAACCGTGACTGGCCGTTTGGTTGGTGCCGCTATCGGGCAACATGATGCCGCTGAATTTCCAAACTCCTTCATTGCCTTCCATCTGGAAAGTGAAAGGATGGCTGGAAGCCAACATTTCCATCGAAGAAATATCTAGCTCATTCGTAAAGAGGTCGCGTAGAATCACGTTTACCGTCGGGGTATTACCGGTGTTTTGGAAATTGATGGTATAGGTTAATGTTTCTCCATTATTAATCAAACCTTGAGGCCCTTTGCCAATAGGATTGACCAGTTTGTTGTTTGGATCCCAACTGGTGCGAACGAGCTGCTGCACGGTATCAATGTTGTTCACAAAATTGATGTCGGAACAGTTTGGATTTACATCGGCAAGCGTGAAAACGAACTGTCCGATTTGAAGCGGAGTAATGGCCTTGAAGGTAGCCCACAAGTTTGTAAATTGTCCGGGATTGATATTGGGTAGATTCCAAGTAATGGTTCGAGTAGATGAATTATGCGATGCCGCAACCGGTGCGGTATAATCTAAACTTACTGCCGGATCATAGAAGAGGTGCACCTGTCCGCCAGCAGGTTGGGTACCGGTGTTGCTCACCTGAACACTATAGTAGGTCGGGAATCCGGGCGAAATACAAGAGTGAGCAATCAATTCAACCTTTAGGTCACAAACGCCCGGAGTTCTGTAAACCGCGAAATCATTATATCCATAATTCTGTCCCGCAACGGTAGCATCAAGATTGATAGATGCCGGAGTGATGGTCGTATTTGGGTCAGGAGAAATAATTTTGATGGAATAGTTATCAGCCGGTAGGGTGATGCAATACTCTCCGTTCTGATTGGTGAACGTGAACCACTCTCTGCCGTTGCTGTTTTTAAGTGTCACCCGGATGTGTGCCATACCGGCTTCGCCTGCATCTTTTACTCCGTTATTATTTGCGTCAAAAAATACGATGCCGCAGATATGAACGATGTTACAATTGATTCCAAAGTTATAGCCGCAATAAGTGCCACCGGTACCGTTTACATGGTAGCCATAGTAGTTGGCAGTAGAGCCTCCATTATTAGTAGCCAATGGCATGGTGGAAATGCAACCGGTGGGGGTAACTGCTTTAATATTATGAGGTCCGGGAGGTAGAATGACATGATAACGACCGGAAGAATCTGTGGTCAAGGCTGCATTGTCCACATAAACTGAAACGCCCATCAAACCATGTTCTCCGTTATCCAAAACCCCGTTGTTGTTCAAATCTTCGAACACCACTCCGCAGATAGTGTCATTGTTAGCACAAGTGGGCGGCGTGATAGTCATATAAATACTCTGCTGGCAGTAAGGTCCTGATATTTCAAGTAGCACTGTATAGACTCCAGAATTGGTGAAAGTGTGAACCGGATTAAGCGTCGTATCTGTAGTTCCGTCACCAAAAGTCCACTTGACCTGATTGAAAGTACCGGTAGATGTATTCTTGAACCGGACGTTGAGACAATTAAGCGATTCCCATAAAAATGAAGCGTGGCAATTGTTTGTATTCGGGACACCCACTTTCACAGAGTCACACTTTGTATTAGTGCATCCATGAAGTGTTTTGATGGTGTGACAAACATAATAAGTGGTATTAGTAGCGGGGAATTGATGTCCGGCGTTTTGTTGATTAATCACCGGGCTTCCATCGCCGAAATTCCAACTCCATGAAACAATAGAGTCGTTGCTCGCGGATGCATCTATGAAATAGATTGAAGCGCTTCCGCTGCCGGCGCTTTGATAGGTATAATCGGCATGGCAGGTTGAGTTACCGTTTGCTTGGATGGAACGACATACGGTATCTGCACAATTGGCTCCCGGTATAGAAACTATGTGGCAAACATTAAACAAACCACTGGCGGCATAACAATGAACCGGGTCAAAGTTTGTGGAACTGGTACCGTCACCAAAAGTCCAGAGATGTTTAAGATTAGTCGCGGTAGTAATTGGTTTGAAACTAAGGCATCCGGTACTGGTGTAAGTTTGAGTCCATGCAGCATCTAAGTTTCCACAGGGGTTTGGGTTGATTGTGATGTTAATACATACACTTGCAGAACAATTGTTTGCGCTGCTCACCGTGACGCAATATTGGCCGCCGGCTTGAACATGTATAGATTGAGTGGAGGCGTTATCAGACCAAATATATGTGACCCCGGTGGCATTCGGCCCGGTGACATTCGCCTTTAAGTAGTGGCCGGTACTTCCGTTGTTATCCGGTATATCCTGAATCGTAACACCAAAGCCGATGCAAGGCGTTGGCGCATTGACTTGAATCATAGCACAAGAAGAGTCTTTGCAATTTGTTCCAGGTAAATAAACATAATGGCAGACACGATATAAGCCCGCAGCCGCATAGCCATGAACGGGAGCAAGGTCTCCAGAGGTTGTTCCATCTCCAAAATTCCAGCCATGAACCGCAGCAACCGGATTAACAACCGGTGAAAATTTGACCGAATTATTTGGCTGGATAACAAAAGTCCAACCGGCAGACAGATTCGCACAAGGATTTGTGTTGGTTACATTTACATATTGACATAGAGAATCACAGAGGTTAAAATTGCCGGAGCCAGTATAGGTATATATAAAGAGGCAAACTTTGTGATAGCCGGGTGCTAATCCTGAATACAGATTATGGTTGTTGGCGGTGGATATATTTGTTCTAACGCTATCCAATTTCCATTGAAAGGCTGTTCCCGTGGGATAGTTGGGGCCAGCGTTCACTTCCAAATTATTGCCATTGAGCGTTTGTGTAAAGTTAGCTTGTGCTCCATTGCAAGGAGTAGTATGTTGTCCAATATATTCTTGGCGGCAAGTAGAATCGCAGAAGGTAGGATTGCCGTTGGTGTTTCCACCTACATAAATATAAAGGCAAAAGTTGTGATTCCCCGAGCGACGTTCGTAATTGTGAAGCTCGTATTTGGATTAGGATTTGTTAAGGTCTGTCCGTCCATCCACCATTGGTATAGGGTGCCCGCTGGAACTCCCGGTGTAGTACTCTGAAGAACAACTGCTCCATTTAAACCGGTTGAAGAAATGGTAAAAGTTGCATTAACATTTCCGCAGGAAGCGAAGGGGATAATTATATTATGGCAGACAGAGAAATAGCAAAAGCTACTATCGCGAGCATACACGCAAACGTTGTATGTACCGGGGTTGGCATAGACATGGGTCGGGTTGGGGCCACTAGAAGTTGCTGAACCATCTCCAAAATTCCAAAAGCACGCCATCGGTGGATAGTTAGAAGAAAAATTTTGCTGAAAAGCGACGGAAGGTCCGTTGATTATCCAAGTATAATTGCCGGATACTGAATTGCAATTAGTTGTGATGGATTTACAAATTGTGTCAGAGCAATGCGCATTAGGTATAGAGGGGTTTTCACCACTTATAATGAGGCAAACATTATAGGTTCCTGAAGTTGAATAAGCATGGATAGGATTTTGAAGCGTGGAAGATGTTCCATCACCAAATGTCCATTGATAGTGATTAATCAACCAGCCCGGAGCCACTTTGGATGAATCAATAAACTGAACCGACAAGTTGCTAGATGCAACAGATTGTTTCCCAAAATATGCATCTAATCCACAAGGCACCGAATTGGGTATAGTCACCGAAATTTGCTGGCATCTTTCCGCCCTGCAACCATTGGCATCTTCTACAGCTAAGCAAACATTATAGGTTCCACTGTGAATATAGGTATGAACCGGGTTGGGGTCCTGTGAACTTGTTCCATCTCCAAAATTCCAATTGTAACTTACCGGAGCAACTGCGTTAGTGCTGACAAAAGACGTAAAGGTCACCACGCCGCCCTGAATCAAGTTTTGAAATCCGATATAAAGTGTGTTACATGGTGTGACCGTCACCGTTCTACAGAATGTGTCCGAACAAGTTATGTTAGTGCCGGCTACAGTGGATTTGCCCGCGACAATCAGGCAAACATTATAGTTGCCGGGAGTGGAATAAAAGATACTTGGATTTTGGACAGTAGAGGTCTGACCATTTCCTAAGTCCCATTTGTAGCTAAGTATCTGCCATCCCTGAATCACGTTCGATGAATCCTTGAACTCAACAAAATTGGAGGGGTTAAATTTGTAGCCGAACATTGCGCCAACACCACATGCCGGAGGAGGAGTGGCATAACTTAAAGAAACGCATAGCGACACCACCAAGAGGAGAAAAAGTTTAATCGTTTTCATAGTGCTGTTGGTTTTAGAAATAAATAATGTTTTCATACTTTCTAATGGTTAAGTTCTTAGTACTGTGTAAATATACGTCAAGGCAAAATAAATGATCTATCAAATCATTATCAATCTTACTTACTCAAATCCGAAATATTCAACTTGACTTTGGGTGCCAACCAACTCTGATATCGCAGTACTTCACCATCGGCTACGGCCTCCTTTACTTTTGCCTTGGCAAAACGATAGATTTCCCTGAATAGCTTCTTATTCAATTCTATGGAAGGATTCACCACCAGCTGAGGAATAAGATTCAGAATGAATCGCTCCCTTTTAAAGTCAGCTATCTCTAACTGTTTATAGAACTGTTTTTTTACCTGTTCAACGCGCTTTAAAGTAGTGCTCTCCTCTCCCGATTCATACTGCATGATACATTCTGCTACCGCAATTTTCAATTTGAATGATACATCCGCATTCTTATAATGATCATTCACGTATAATTTGACCAGGTTACGAATGGCTTCGTTATACTTCTTTTGAAAAAATAAAAGAGTGGCTTTGTTAAGCAAGATGAAGAAATTGTAATAAGGATTTCTCTTCGCCTTCATTTCCGCCTCTGCCTCCTCCAGAGCCTTTAACCCTCGATTCAAATCTAACTGTGCATAGTTTATCACCAGCGCATTGTAATAGAAAAACAAATACTTGTCATACAGCAAGTTGTGATGCGCACTTAGCTCCTCTCCTAGTATCTCAGCAAAATCAAGGCTTTCGCGGTATTTTTTATTTTTAAAGGTGGCGTTGATAATGTAGATGAGCATCTGGATTTTCGTTTCATGGTTCGTTTTATCAAACCATTTTTCGCTCAAAAAGCGATGATAGGTTGCCAAAGAGAACTTTTCCAGTTCTATAAAATTATGGTTTTGAATCAAAATCTGAGTGGCCGCACGAAACATCCGAGATTGAAAAGACTTGCTGTTTCGAATGGAATCATCGCCTGCAAATTCTTTAATGGCATGATCTAGCAACTTGAGCAATCCCACGTCTCGTTTACCATAATTCTGCGATAATTTCAAACGATAGGTTACTGCCGCTAATACTTGATCCGTTTCCCGAATCCTATTCAGTTTTACTGCGTTCTCTCTGCGCTGCTCAATATATAACTCGGGATTGATTTCAGTTAGGTCGGCAGAAATACGAACATAACTGGCGTAAATCATGTCGAGCATTTCGAAATGCTCCAATTGTTGCGCTCTGCGTTCCGCTTTCTTCAAATAATAGAGGGCGATATCCGGTTGATTCCGAGCCATGAAAATATTGTGAAGGCTCATTAATAAGAACAGTCCATTCGTTTCATGTTTTCCGTAATGAAGCAGAGTAAGATTATATCCCAAGTCTTCCAGCAACCTGTTTTTGAGACGGTAGAAGGAATTTTTATTGCCTTTGCCATATAGCTTCCTGAAAATAAAATCCTCCTCATATTTTACACCCGATTTACGTATGTAATCATACAGCGTAACATCTTTTCGATCGTCGGAAGCATTCGTGCTATTGAGCCATAATTTAAAATGGCGCACTTCTTCCTTATTCATCCCCGACGCTATCTGTTGCAGTATATCCATGACATCAAAATTTTGAACAAGTAAGAATCGAAAATAAAACATTTATATTATTGCAACGAAGGGCTTATCTTAGCAGTCAAATAAAATATGCTGTATCCACGTCTTCATCTGCGTTGTTTATTTCTGTTAGCTTTTGCAATTCCCGTTTGCCTACCTGCTTATTCAGCAGATAGGGGAATTGGGGTAACCTTGGTAAATTATACCCTTCAGCATACCGCCAACAATGAGGTGACTGCCGGGTACACTTTAAGTATTAGTGCGCGCGTTAAAAATTTTGATACCCTTCCATTCTCCGGCATTTTAGATTTCGGCTTGCGCAATAGCCACTTTGACCTGACAAACCAGTCTATTTTTGGCAGACCAAACTATAGTGGTCAACAGATTCAATTAGATGGAGGAGAAGAAGTTCCGGCCATTTTCAGCATTACTATAGATCCTACCTTCTTCATTGCACCCGGCCCGGATGTGGTGGTGGTTTGGCCCATTAGTCCAGAGCCGGTGGAAGATTCTATTTTGATTCATCTCACCCTGCTAGATACCTTGACCGGGATGAGTGATGAGCAGCCCGGTAATCATATTGCATATACCACCCTTAAAGATCGAATCCAACTCTTTAACATCGGAGATCAGCAAATGAATTTTAAACAAGTAAGAATTTTCGACCTCATGGGGCGACAAATTTCTAATACTGCCCTGCTGATAAATAATGAAATACCTATCCCCGACCTTCCACGAGGTATCTATTTGTGCGAACTGATTACCCTCGAAGGGAAAAGCAGTATCATTAAGTTTGTGAAGTAGCCGTTCAGCTTCAGCCTTGAATTAAGCACCTTTATTATCTCACATTTTCCCAATTTATTGACCCTGTCCTTCAGGATTAAATAGTCAGTCCTTAAAAAGTCATTTCCATCAATTCAAAGATATTGGGTGCACTGGGAAGGTAAATAAGCGATTCAAAAAATCGAACAAAAAAGTAAGATCACCTTTCAAAACCTGATTGATGACTCGTTTGAAGTTATAAGCTGCCGCTGCTAACATCACATTTATTTGGTCTCCGACTATTCCCTTGTAAAAGTTTCTTCCTAACCGATAGTTTTGTTTCAAATGACCAATAGTGGGTTCGATGGCTGCTCTTCGTTGTAAATCTTCTTTTCGCTTTTGTTTCTGATAAGCGTTTTGTTTTATCAGCGGTGTTCTTGGCTGAACGATTTGGGTTGCGCCGACTTGTCTCACTCCCTGGTATCCTAAATCTACTATGGCCTTTCGCGGAACTTTGTTGTGTAGTTTTTGATATTGTGCTAAAGTGGGTTTCAGCGTGTGTGCGTCATACACATTCTTTTCAATGTTGAGTGCTGCTACAATCACTCCGCTGTTTCGTGTCCGGGCTATGGATACTTTGCTTCCGAACTCATATTTCTTATGTTCTTTCCCTTTGCTCATACATTGCACATGCGGCTCATGTAAACTGTAGATCTTGTGTTGGTCGCCTCGCTTTTGTGCCAATATTTTTTTGAAGAGTTCAAACAGGGATGCGTACTCCGCTAATTGTTCTGTGGTGAGTTTGCGCTCTAAGTCCCGCACTAATCGTCCCGCAATAGTTTTTATTTTCTTCGTGGCTTTACGTGCTTTCTTTTGTTGTTGTTTGCTGCGATGAAAGCGAAGCAGGTAACAAGCTTCTTCACCGTGCGACTATACGATTGGCGCAAGTCCACTTCTTCTTTGTTTGCTATGCTTTGACATTTGGCAATTATCTTCTGATGCAGTTTGCTGTCGGTGGGAAATGTGATGTTTTTCCTGCACCGTCGTGTCAATCGTCACTTCCTCTTCCGCTCCGTCTTTTCCATTCACCGGATACTTTCTTTTAAAATCAACTCTACTCCTTCTGCTCCGATGCGGTGGCGGAAGTGAACCAACTCCGATGCTTCACAGGGCGAACCGTTGGCAAAACTCTTTTCTCCGCAGAAATATTGATAATAAACATTCTCGCTCCATTGCTCCACTACGCTTTCATCACTGAGATTGCGAACGTGTTTTAGAATGAGCAAGCCCACCATCAGGCGAATCGGTTTGCCGGGACGACCCATCTTGTCGCTGTAATGTTTGAGAAATGCGTCTTCAAACTGTTTCCAGTTGATACGGTTCGAAAGAACATACAACGGATGCTGATGATTGAGTTGTTCTTCGAAGCTGCTGTAGAAACTGAGTTGGGATTCGTTCGTGGCTTTCGGCTTCATATGGAATCTGCAAGATTTTCAACAAAGTTCGTTCACTTCTTGCAATCCAACGCTCTCTTTTTTCAACTCCAAACCTTGATATGTCTATATCTCAGTGGTTTTTAAGGGCGGACTAAATAGATGTCATCTGATGTAACCTGCAAAAATTTGAATCCTTGTCTTCTGATAGGTAGGATTCAGATTAAATAGCAGGAAATGTTTCCATCATAACCTATTGCTGAATGACAAATGAATCTTGATAAAAGCAGCCAGCTACGACTGCCAAAATCAAATGTACGCTAGCCGCTTCGTCATGAATGGCGGAGTTAAAACATTAGACCTCCTCGGAAAATGAAAAGTAAAGCTCGTGGCTAAAGCTCAAATCTCATTTCTTGTCAGTAACTCCATGATTCATGGGGTTAACAATTGCCAATCAGCATGGGCTTTATCCCTAAATGGCATTTTCCGAAGAATTCTATTGTACCTCAGCGTGGTGAAAATAAGGCTCTTACTAAATGGCCTTAGCTAAGATCATTGAACAGACTCCCCATCTCCGGCTAACAGGTGCCGAGTAGCAGCTAACAGGGACCTATCTCTTACTAATAGGGACCGAATAGCTGCTAACAGGGACCTGTCTCTTGCTAACAGGGACCGAATAGCCGCTAACAGGCACCTACCTCTGGCTAACAGGGACCGAGTAGCTACGAACAGGCACCTGTCTCTCGCTAACAGGGACCGAATAGCTGCGAACAGGCACCTGTCTTTGGCTAACAGGGACCGAGTAGCTGCGAACAGGGACCTGTCTCTTACTAACAGGGACCGAATAGCTACGAACAGGTACCTGTCTCTTGCTAACCGGGACCGAATAGCTGGAGATGGGTACCGAATAGGAATAAGTCGGTCAAAAACGGAAAGAGAAGATGACAATTTGGCAAAGAACTGAGTGAAATAGCAACCTTCTATTTGTGTCTAAATCAAATGAAAGAGCATAAAAAAGGCGGCTCCATGATCTGGAGCCGCCTTTGTACTAGAATTGGTTGGTAGTTTAACTATTTCTTACTTCATCGCATTGGCGATAAAGACTTTCTTGGTAGTTACCTTGTCGTCGTTGTTCACTCGGACAATGATGTAGGCCGCTTCTATGTTCGGTATCTCCTTGCTGTAAATCGTGGAGCGCCCGAACTTCTCGCGGCTGATTAACTGGCCGATCACATTGTACAACTCTATCTCCGCTTCTACTTTCTTCTGTTTGCCGAAGTCAACATAGACACGGTTGTTGCTGCTCCAAATCGTAATCGGGTTGTTCTTCAGGTCGTTGAGCGATGTCGCTGCCTTGCCGGTTACTGTGATGCTCTGCGTCGTCGTCGAGATACAGCCTCCGTCGCTGGTCACGGTCAAGGTAACTGTGTAAACACCTTCGGTCGCATAGCTATGCGTCGGAGTTGTTGCTGTGGAGGTCGCTCCGTCGCCAAAGTTCCATTGCTGCGTTGCGGCATTGGTAGTCGTCACCTGGAAAGATATTTCTTCACCGGTAGTTACCAACTGACTGTTAGCGATAAAGTTCGCTGTGATCTGCTGGTTGCCGCCTATCTCAATGTTCTTGATCACTATATAGCCGTTGTTGTCTGTCAAGGTCAACTGATACACCCCGCTGTTGGCGCTAATCGTCATCGGGTTGCCCGAGTTCAATGTGCCGCTAGAGATGGTCGTGCTGTTGACATCGGTAACCGTGTAGTTCCAGTTGGCACTGCCCGGCTGCGTGATTTCTATCTGTCCGCTGCCGCTACAGGTAGCATCCGTTGTCAGGATGTTAGCCGGCGGAGTGAAGTGCAATACAAAACGATCTTGATTATCTGTTTTGCTTGCAGTGAACGTATAGCTGCCGTTGCGCAGGTTATGCCAGGTATTCGTCTTCTTGTCTTCTAAGAAGATATACGTCGTCGGGTCGAAGCTCTGGATGCCCTGTGGCGTGATGGTCATCGTGCCGTTCATGTCTGCTCTCAATCCCATCGGTACCGTCGTCACTTCTGTCAGGCTAGGCAAGGTGTTGATGCCATACCACATATTCGCGTTCATGTGGGTATAGAGCGTCGGTACACCCGGAGCACTGCCCGGCTTGTTGGCATCGTATAGGTCGTCAAACGTTGTACTTGCTTCTGCATTGAATTCAACTCTTGTTTCGTCTTTGCCTCCGTTGGCATAGTTCAACTCCAGTTTCAAGGCGTTTGCTGCATCTGTTCGGAAGAACTGTATGCTCGTTGAGCGAATCCGCTCACTCTGATAAAAGCGATAGGTATGGTTGCCCAGAGAACCCGGGGTAACTCGTACCATGAAGGCCTGGAACGGTGCAATGACCACTGTGCCTGATGTACCATTGATTACTGCCGGTTGCCAACTTCCAGAAAAAGGTCCTGTTGTCTTCCATACCTGTACTTGGTTACCGAACCCGTCTGCCGTGCGATCCACCGTCAAATCTAATGCTGATGGATATGGGTTACCCACTAAATTCCAACCTGACTCAATAGGCTGTGCCTGTAGGGTATTAACCGTTGGATAGCCGGAGTTGTTCAGGCCGCCAATATTGATATTGCCTGTATTGGCTGCGCCCACTAATGTCCGGGTCGCGTTACCCATCTGATAAGTCGAGTAGCCGCGGCCATTATCCATGTTGCCTGCACTCTTGATCATCCAGTTACCCAACATACAACTGCTCGCAGCCATGTGTCCGTCGTTGTACACAAACGTGGTGCCATAAGCAGATCCCCAGTTACTCTTAGTTTCATCACAGGTAGGATATGGTGTCACATAGCTGCCATCCGGGCCGCTGGCACCCAACTGGCTCAACGGAGCACTGTTTACCGGTGAACTCATGAAGTGCTGGTTAGAACCCAACGTTGGAATGTACCGTTCTGCACGGACATTGCCCGTTAAGGTTCCGTCGAAGCCAAACGTAAAGTCATCTATATATGAATTGTGGTTGCTCGCATTGGACTTGAGGGTTAAGGTTCCCGCACTCAGATCTACGCCTCCATGCTGTAAGTGTAAGCCGTTAGTAATAGCTACATCTGCACCAGCATTGAAGAGTATTCCGTCATTGTTGTTAATCTGGAGAATATTAAATACGGTATTCCCGATAACGTTCTGCGTCCACGCTGCACTGTTCAGGTAAACTGTACCGCTACCTACTATCGCAGCATCATTACCGGCACCACCAGCCCAATGTTGACCACACACATTCAGATTCTTACCCTGAAGGGTCAGAACAGCGCCGGCTGCGATATCCATACTTCCAATATCAATATCAGTTACACTAATGATTGGCGAGAACGGCGTTCCCGCAGGAATCACCGCATTTTCTCCACAGGCATCCGGGAAAGCCTGAGGATTCCAGTTTAATGGATTCTCCCATTCCGTACTGGCGGTTCCTGTCCAAGTAGCTGTACAGATACCCACAGATAGTGCTCCGGTCATGTTTGAAATACATCCAGTAACCGGATTAGTAGCTACTACGGTATAGACACCAGTATCTACCCGGAATCCTAAATTCAAAGGAGATCCGTTACCAGCAATTGGCGCACCAATATTAAATCCATCCTTCTGCACCTGATATTGTACCCCCACCTGAGATCCTGTCAAGGTCATCAGCGCCGGCACACAAAGTCCACCGCTGACGAAGAAGGTGTCAACCGAAGGATGTGCCTTCAGTATATTGGACGTAGCAGTCGGTGTCGTTGAACACAAGGCATTGGAAGTTAATATTACCTGCACTTGGTCATTAACCGCCAAACCGGTATTCTCATAAGTAGCTGAATTATAAGGGTTGTTCATCACATTGACCCCGTTCAGTTTCCATTGATACATTGGTACACAACCGGTATTGGTTGCGGCCGCTGTAAACACCGCACTAGTAACACCACATAACGGCGCCGGATTAGAACTGATAGACACGGTTGGTGTAACCGTCGGATTGTTCGTTACTTCCATTACATAAGAAGGGATGCCGCATCCACTTGCATTCGTAGTACGTGCTACATAGCTTCCCGCAGTATTCACGTTCGTCAGTGTTTGAGTAGTCACTGTCGGTGACCCATTCAAATACCACTGATATGAGGCACCCGCAGTGGCGGTCAAATTGACGCTGCCGCTAGGGCACAAGTTTGTCGTTCCTGATGCAGCGATTGTAGTTCTCGAAGCTATGCAGCCGGGGGTAAAGGTGATTCTGTTATTGTCCTTAATATAAGAAGCAAAGAACCCTCCAACGAAATTTAATCCATCAGTGTTAGCGGCTCCGGCACTTGCATCGCTCGGATGCCAGCCAAATCCGCCACCACCTCCACCTGTCCTATTGATAAAGTCCGCATTGGTCGCACCTCTCAGTCCTATCTGGACATTCCCCACCTGTCCAGTAATAAGCTGTGCATATTGGTCAGAGTATATAAAGTCAATCCTGTTGCTATTTGCTCCACCGCTCTCATATAGCTGTATCTGCATATTAAACCACTCTCCACCGTTAGACACGAACTGAGCGTGATCCCAGTGAATAACAAGCTTTCTATTTGGCGATGTTCCTGAAACGATATAGCTCAAAGTTCCAGAACCATTCCCTTTAAGTGGCACTCCCCATCCAGAGATAACACCATCTACTGCGGCCGAAGACGCAATTGGCTGAGTGGTATTTGCCGGTGGTGCCGTATTGCCTAACCAAACAAAGCCGTTGGTATTCACTCCAAATTTATTGTAGCTGCCTCCCGGAAAATCAAAATTAAAGGCCGGAGAAAGCGCACTTAAATCAACCGTGTAATTGGCATTGGACATTCCACTATTATTCGCTAAAGACGTAGCTCCAGTCATAGATTGGAAACTTCCACCACCATCTGATCCAGAATAACTATAGGCAGCGCTTACAGTAGTTGCCCCACTACTAGGGATACTTGGATCCGTTACATTGGTTGTAGCACTAGCGGTAGCAATACATCCGGTCGTATCTATTGCCGTTACCGTATAAATAGTACTCGCAGTAGGTGTAGCCGTAGGATTCTTCACAAAACTATTATTCAAGGTGGCACATGGAGTCCAAGCCCACTGAACGGCACCCTGTGCGCCAACCTGACTGGCAGTCAGATTAACACTGGCACCAAGAGCCACCGAAGTAGTGGAAGGTGTGATAGAAACAGAGAATACATCAGCAGTTACAGCGGCACTAAAGGTACAGCCCGCTGTAGAGCCATCCACTGTATAGGTCGTGGTGACCACCGGCATCGCTACGTCGCTGGCATTTGAAGATGTATAACCAGCCGGATTCGATGTCCATGAATAGGTGGTCATTCCTGACGCACTCAGATTAACTACATCGCCGGCACAAACCTTTACCGGGCCTGCACCACCATTGATGGTAGCCACTAAGTTATTCGGTACTACCGTTACCTCAGTCACACTAGAAGGAGTAGTAAAACCTGAATTGACACAGGTTACAGCTACATAATACCAAGTGGTGGTGTTAATGGTAGGCGTATTAAAATAACCAAGATAGATTGATACCACGGCAGGAACCCACGGCCCTGTGTTGGATACAGCAGACTCATACCAAGCGAAAGTATAGCCGCCGCCCGGAGTCAAACCGCCAATGCTCAACTGGCTAGTACCCGACAAGCAAAGTGCCGCAGGAGTCGCTACCGGAGTAGTTACTGAAGGTGCTCCGGCACATGTCGGAATTTCATGAATACCCATAGTAGAACCTGCAGGCGCTGCAGCTACCGAGCGAGCCGCTCCGTCATAATCATCCGTCACGCTAACCGGAGTTCCCAATCCGGCAACAAAAGCATAAGGATAAGGTGGTAACGGAGGAGCTTGATTAATATGCAAATCATTAGCAGCATTAATAAACAACTCAGTAGAATTTACTACTGTGTTACTTGAATTACCGGAAGTCACCGTCTGAGCTGTTGTACTTGCCCCATCACCAGAGCTATTAGTCTGCCAGGTAACAAAATCAGTATTTGCAGCCCCCCAATTTGCTATGGAACTAGTGATCCTTGCTGCCAAGAAGTTATTATTTGAATTCCAATTCACATTGTATTCAGTACCCTCACTCGATATCGCGTTGTGAATACCGGACCCACCAACTCTGTCATTAATGAAGATATTGTCGCGCAAAGTCAAGTTGCAGGCTGTAGGACTTGCTAACCTTCTGAAAGCTGAACTGTTATATGTAGAAACTTCCGTTCCGTCTATCCTGATTGAATTGTAGAATACATTCAGCGTACTTCCTGCACTCATTCTTTCTTCAATACCTGTTTTCACTCCCCGTTCACCTCCTCTGCTGCCAAAAGAAATCTGGTTGTTGCTAACCGTCCAGGTACCCACATTATTGCTGAGTAATTCAATTCCGATGGTTCCATACACCCGCGAATTCGTGTACATATCAAAGATTCTGTTTTTGGAAATCACCCCACCAAACTTGCCGGATACCGAAATACCCCGATTTCGAAGCCCTCCTGTGTTAGCAGTAGTTACTCTTTGTATCCAAGGGCCATAAATAAGATTATTGGAAATAATGTTTCCGGTTACCTCACCAAGTAAACTGTTGTTAATAACACGAATAGCATAAGAGGACTCTGTGGTAGCAGCAATGGCCATATTTTGGGCCCCGAGAACCGTATTTCCTGTGATAATGAAATTGCCACTACCGGTGTGGCTCACCATACGTACATAGGAGCCATTACCAAGAGAGCTTGCTCCTAAACAAGATAAGTAACCAAAGTAATTATTCGTAACGGTCAATGTTGAACTAGTAGAACTTCTAACACCAAAAATATATCCCATTTGTCCCAAGTTGCCATCCACCCGAATGGCATCCATTGTATTACTATCAATAACAGCCTGTGTACTTCCTGTAATATCCATACACACAAAAGCACTGTTGGATGTATTAGCGAAACTGATTCTTTTTATGGTGTTATTAGAAATAGTAGCTGTTCCAGCATTAAGGAAGATTCCATAGGATTCGGTGCTATTTAAAGTATTGTTTGAGTACCTGTTATCAAAGCGGGTCCTACTTCCACCTATATAATTACCCGTAATGTTCAAATTATTGATTGGACACATCTACCTGTGGGAAATATATAGCCACCAAAAGACCTCGGGTTACCTGTATTATAGATACTGTTGCCCGTTACACTCCAGTTATCCCCTGAATTTCCAGTATTTGCAATTGCTTGAGAGTATGAAGCACTTCCGTAATTGAAAATATTATTGTCCTTGATAAACACATCATGGTTAGGAGAAACAGCCGAGCCACTTGCGAGAATACAATTTCTAGAGTATCCCGTACCACCGATATTATTGTTTTCAAGAAGCACGTAACTATTACCGGTACCGGCAGCAATCGCACCTGCAATATGGACAATGCCAGAAGTGTTGCTGGTATTGGTTGTACTCAAGGTTGCATTTCTTACGGTATCGTAAGCTGAGTTATTGCTGTAATAGACCACAGCAGATGTCGAATTTGTATTCGAGAAGGTTAGATAATTACCAGAACCAGCAAAGCTGCCATCTATAATGAAGCGATTGACTCCATTGAGACTTAACATACCCGGGCCATCCACATTGCCAGAAACGGTATAAGTAGTGGCTGATGCCGGACGGACATAAATTTTACGATCCACTCCACAATCAGAAATTGGATTCAGAATGGTTGGTGGGCCGGTAGGCTCCGTAATAGATGTCTGCTGAACAATAACCGTAAGGTCAGATATGAGTGTTGTACTGTTGAGCATTTCAAACAAACCACCAGCACCGTTGAAAGTAGGATACTGAGGTGTTCCAAGGCCGGTACCCACATACACTGTACTAACCGCTAAAGGTGTGGTCAAGTCGAATGTCAATGGCGTAGGCATAGCTGAAGTCTGTGTCAGTACGCTGTTATTAGCATGAACTGCATTGTTGTTCCAGTATTCTGTATTAAATCCGATGTTCGGATTTACCGGATTCAAAGCCTGATCCTGTGCTACTACATAATACTCGTACCGGTCGCCCGCAGCCGGAGTTATTGCAGGGGCAATAAGCGAATAATCCAATGGGAAATCCCATGTTCCGTTATTTCCGCTCCCCGAAGTCAGTGTACCGGAATTGTTAGCCCAGCTACTAACAGCAGGAAGGATCCTTCTGAACCAAATTTGCGGCACATTCGCTCCGGCAATAGGCACTCCGGAAACATCATCCGTAATAGTGGCTGTTAATACAGGAACTGTAATTCCGCCGCAAGCCGGTTGATTAGCAAGCGGGGTATAGTTCACCCGAGGAGGATAAACATCATGAGCAGCTACGATAGGGGTGTTGAAGTTTCCTGCATCCGCACCAATATCCGTAGGTGTACTAGAAGCTCTTACATCGCCATCGAAATCATCCGTTACGCTAGCACTTACCACACCCTTGCCTTCAGCAGGGGTTGCATTATTGAGGTGGAGGTTTGGAATGGCCGCTGTTGGGTTCACAAAATTAGGATCTCCAATTCCAGAGTTATTATCTGCCCCCCATACATTTGGCGAAATGAACCAAAGCGGCAAACGATCTCTGACCGGATTCCCGTTGAAAAGAGAAATATGGGCATCGGTACCATTGGCACCCAGACCTGAATTGTAATTACTGTAAATATTATAGTCAGCAGCGATACGGTTAGTACTTCCCGACATCTCCACCGCATAATGCGCATTAGCTCCGCTTGAGGTATTTGAACGAGCATTTACAAAAATATTGTTGTTGATAATATCAGTACCTGCGGTCGTATTCAGCGTCAATTTAAAAGCATGTGTAGTTGAAGCGCTGGCGCCTACACCTGTTCCTCCTATATAAACACTATTATTCAAAACACTGATAGCGTGGTCCAGATTCTTTTCAATACCCCTGATCTTTATATCCCTGGGTGAGCGATGCACCGGCATTATCAATGCCGAGACGTATCATGTTGTTGCGGAGAATGGCATCTGTACCCACGGTGCTTGTAACGCTTCCGATAGCGATACCGGTCATCAAACCATTAGCATCTGTAGTGTTGAGATTGAAAGAATGAATAAAGTTCTTTTCAAGTACGCTGTTGATAGTGGTAGGTCTCCAGAAGATACCTGTTACTGCAGTACCAGTTGCCCCGCCATTTGGAACGGCGGACAAATTAGAAATGGTATTGCCTGATGCATTCTGATTTCCTTCCAGCCACATACCAATTACGGATGCACTACGAGGGTTATTAGACGCAACATAGGGCAGGGTAGAACTAAGCGCCGAAATTGTGTTGTTATTGACCGTGCCTATACCAAGAATAGATTTGATACCCACTGCTGCACCGGTTGAGCCGGTAAAGTTATAGTTGCTTGAAATATTAGAGATGGTATTGTTATTAACGTTCAAGGTTCCAGTTCCGGTAGTGTTATCAATACCATAGACCGTGATACCTCCCACTCCGTTTATATCAGAAATCGTATTGCCCGTTCCAGGCCCGTTGCCGATATTGACCGTGCCGGAGCCGACATAGCTTATACCCGTAGCAGCAGTTGACGATGTAGCCGCAGTACTGATGCGAATCGTGTTATTGGTCACATTAGTTGTTCCCGCACCAACATTCAGTGTAATACCCGTCCAAGCTCCTAAGCCTGAGTTGTTGTTATTCGGCCAATTGCCCGTGGCGCCCGGAGCAGTTCCTCCAATAAAGTTTCCACTGATCGTGCTACCGGTAGATGCCGCAGCCGGTGCAAAGTTAATCCCGGTAACCGCACCCAAAGAATTTCCACCCGTAGATGAACGATAAATATTATTGTTGGTGATATTCCAGTTATTTCCGGTTCCGGTCAAGAGTTTGATACCCGTAACACCTCCGGAACCTGCATTACCCCAGTCGAAATTGTAAATGTTACTATTGGTAATGGTATTGTTATTGTTTGGATAGGTCGCACTGCCCGAGGCGTAAAAGCCATTGACCGGTGCAGCAGAACCCGAAGCGGTGTTGCTGCGAATATCCAAATAGCTGAAGGTATTGTTATCGTTGGCCGTGAGCGGTAATGGAGCAAATTTATACCGGATACCCACATCTCCGGCTATATGATCTCCGGCGTTGAAGTTGATATTATCGGTATTCAGCGCACCGGCTGAATGTGAGCCGGAAGTCAGGTTGCCGCTGGCTTGTGTACGATTGTTAAAGTCGCTAGAGCTAAGACCTCTGATTCCTACATTAAAAGCGTAGGCAGCCGAGTTGGTCCAAGCACTTTGATCGCGGTATATAAATTCGATGTTATTGCTGTTTGTTCCTCCATTTTCGTATAACCTCGCCTGAAAGTCTAAACGGTTTTCATCATCCGCTGCACCGGCTACCTTGGCATAAAAACCACTCCACTGAACGGTAAGATACCTGTTGGGTGCCGAACCATCCACTCTCCAGAACATTCTCGCTCCGTTAGTACTTATACCAGTACTAATCACTTTTTTATCCAAATCCGCATTTAGAGGTGCCATCACACCAAAGACATTTGCTCCAAGACTCGGCACTGCCAAAACATCGGTTCCACCCGACGCAGGTGGACTGGCACTTCCGTTATGAACGTAAATATATCCATTAGTGTTTACTCCAAATGTGCTGTAGTTATTTCCACCAAAATTAAAGTTGAATCCCATATTCAAGCCATTATAATCAGTCTCGTCGTAAAGTCCCCAACCAAAAATATTCAGATTGGTCGTTCCCGCCACCCCATCAATCGGGGTGTAGGTAGGCGAGAAACTTTCGTAAGAATAGCTTGGTGCTACCGGTACCGTACTGATACCTCCCATGTATATCACTCCATCCGTTCCGGCAAGACCCAGACCCAAGAACGGTGTTCCACCCTCCAGTATGCAACGGGTAACTAAATTGTTTTTTGCCCCGTTTACCAAAGAAAGCGTAGCGCTCCAAGTACTTGTATAATTATTTCTAAATAATAGATATTGACCTGATCCCGCTATGCTGCCGTCAATCGTTACTCGGTCAGCACCGTTCAAACGAATCATTCCGGTGTTGGCACCGCTTGTGCCATTGTAGCCTCCTTCTACTGTTCTTAAAACAGCAGCACTGGATTGCATTTTGAAGGTGTAGTTGCTTCCCGAAGGAGATTCTGCCCATTCATTCAACCCTACCGAACCGGTTTCAATATTGATATCGCTGATGATATTGGCGGTTAAGTTGCCTGCCACGGTGGCGGCATTAATGACATCAAACAAGCCACCCGCATTGGTAATAGAGGTAAAGTCTCCACCGGTACCTACTGTATAGGTTCCGCTCAAAGTACCTGTTGAGGTACTAAGCACCAAGAAACCTAAACTGGTAGGTCCATATCCATTTGTTGTAATCAAAGGATTTGCCACCGCGCTTGACATCAAGTTATAAGTGCCTGTTTTGGTTGCACTAAAGGTGATATGATCTCCATTCGATACCGAAGTCTCTGTCAACTGAATGTTTCCTGCCTGAATCAGGTTACCCGCATTGGCAGTCACCGAAGTTTCCCAATAGCGATTGGTAGCCAGAGAACCCAAACCAATACCCGGCGTACCGCCTGCATTCGCATCAAAGGCTTCTGCCTTAATCTCTACCAATCCACCCGCCATAGTGCGTGCATTGATAAGTGAAAAAGGATTATAGCTACCCTTTCCAATCGGCCATGTATAAGTAGATCCCGATGCCAAGCTGGCAGGGAAAGTCCGCTCTAATGGCCCATTAACATAGGCCGTGGCCGAACCACCTGCCACACTAAGGACAGCGGTTCCAACTACCGTAGGTAAATTGACCGCACTGGTATTCAGCAAGCCATTTGTCAAGGTAAGTGTGGTGATATTTGTCGGTGCACCCAAGGTAACACCAGCCGCATTATTGATTGTTAAGCCCGTCAGGATGGAAGCCGTATAGTTTCCAATGTTAAATGACTGAGCAGATGTTCCGGTAAAGGCAAGAATAGAACTTGCTGCATTACCTATCAAGTTGCCATTATTGGTGTAAGAACCAGTGATGTTTAATGTCCGTCCATTAAGGCTCAAAGTTCCGCCGGTGTTAATCTTCAGATTGTTCACCGTAAATTGTACTGGTGTCGCTTGTAAGATAGCTCCGTTAGGGTGGGCCGTGGATATTTCCATATTCTGGATTAATCCATTTTCAATGGTTCCAGAAATCAATATATTTTGTACCGGACTGGCACTATTGAAATGCAAGGTTGAACCCGAAGCATCAGCAATAATCTTTGCTCCTGCCGCTACTGTAATCGGTGTTAAACTCGCCAGATATAATATATTTCCATTCAGGTCAAGTATCGTGTTATTAGTTGTGCCGTTCACGGTCAGGGTTCCTTGAACATAAGTATCTCCTGTAAGAGATTTTATGCCGGCGTTATTGATAATATTCACGAATCCATATCCTGGAGCACTAAGGTTGCGGATATTTTGATTCGTCGTTAACGTATTGTAATTAACTGTAGAACTAGACGAAATCTGATTGTATTTGAATTCGGGGAAAGGGTTAGCATTTGTATTGGTCAATGTGAGTACCGAAGAAACATTGATTACGATAGTACCCATACCACTACCCGGACCGGTTATTAAGTTGCCTCCATCACTCAGAATACAAGCATTAGTAGTGCCGTTAAGCTGTAATCCCTTGACCGATAACGGTATCGCCAATGTCTTAAGAACATTATTTTCTATAGCCAAAACGCCATAAGAAGCCAAGACACCAGTGTTGGTCGGGTTATTCGGTATAATATGAGTAGCACCGCCGTACAAAATGATACTGCTATCTGCTAACACCATGTTGGCCGCATCAAAAGTGGGCAGGAATGGAGCCACCGATCTGGTCGTTTTATAAGTAGCGCCATTACCAATGGTAAATGTTCCAGTAGCATTGCCTAAAAGATACTGGGTGGTTGCGTTATCTCCCCAAAGTCTTCCGGCAGACACCGTTAAATCACCATTCACCGTAATGAGGACTGTTGACACCTGACCAGTGGCCGTCGTTTGACCAGCATTATTCCATACAACATTACTGTAGTTACCTGTAGGCCAAGTAGGGTTGGTAGTAGTAGTTCCGGTGATGTTAACCGTAGATGTAGTGATAGCAGGATTGCTGTAATAGGTTGCGATCGGTATAGCTCCTCCATTCATATTATGATTGTAAGATGAACCGTTGGCAAAGAATAAAGTAGTTGCTGTTCCAGTAACAATACCTCCATTATTAGTGATAGCACCGGTCACTGTTGCTACAGTAGTAGCAACATAGCTTGTTGCAAATGTATTACTGTTCGCTCCGTTATTGTTCAGCACTAAAGTACCTGCAATGCTTGCTGTCTGGTTAGCATTGGTGAGCATGTTCAATGTCAATTGAACTGTTCCACCCATTTGCAAAGTAGAGCCGCTTTCGATTTCCATATTTGATGTTGCCGCCGGACCGACTATAGAAAATATCTTAGCTCCGGCAGGCACAGTTGCTGCCTCAAACGTCACATCTGTATTATTCTTTACAAATAATTGCGCAATAACCTGTGCAGGCACATTGATAGCTGTAGAAGTACCCCCTTTAGTAAACTGCAAAATATCATTAGGTGCAGCGGTCAGCCTGTTAGGCAACCAATTCGCAGCATCCTGAAAATCATAACTACCCGCAACATTAGGTTGCCATACATACGGCACCGCAGCGTTGACTCTACCGGTATATGCATTACCCCCAAGAGGAGCATTAGTTTCATTAACAGCAGCAGTAGGTGTAATAGTAGGTGAAGATCCCGTAGTGTTAAATATCTGATTCCAAGCACCATTCCAACGATTAATTTTCAAGCTTGCATGAGTGCCGGGGACAGAAAGGTCTGAAGGAGCGGTAGTAGAATACTGGAATGTAGGCAGATAATTATAAGTACCTGTACCGGTCTGGCTATCGGTAAAAGTCCAATAACGACTGATGTAATCCTGAGCAGTTCCGTCGCTCGGATGTTGATCATCCGTTACCCGAATACCAACAATTCTTTGATCGCTATTAGAATTTATGTTCAGGGTGACTGGTGAATAATCTGCCCCCGGATTATTGGTCGCCCCTGTTCCTGATAAATCACCAATTGGGAATATATAGTTGTTGGTACCTGATGCAATGACAGGTATGGTTCTTTTTAGTTGGCCTGCACCATCAGCCACTACCATAGCTGTAACACTACCGCCAGAAATGGCAGCCGTACTAGAAGAGGTAAGTATTAAATCCTTACTACCCAACACCAAACGTCCTGATGTAAGTGTCAAACCAGTCGTTGCAGAATTAAGGGTGATATTGCTTTTTTGGGTAACGGTATTGGTTCCTGCCACATTTATCGACAGGGAATTCAAATCGCTAATACTGGATGGAATGTAAAGATCAGTATTAACATTGCCTGCTCCCGGTCCATAAGTCAAATTAGAATATGCGGTGGACAATAAACCGGTTGTTGCCAAAGGAGTGATTGCTTTACCATTCAGTACTAAGGTATTCAGAATGGCAGCAGATGCACCGCCTATTTGGTAAGTACCGGCTAAAAATATCAGAGAATCGGTTACGGTAACGCTTTGTGCCGTACCGGCAAAATTCTGCTGCGTAACATTTGCGGCGTTGTTAATGGTAAGTTTATTAGCTCCAACCAAGCCACTGCCTGTTACCTGCGCCACCGTTCCGTTATAGATATAGTTAGCGGCAGTACCATAAGAACGGGTGGTTCCGGTTTGGATGTTACCCAAAGCTCCGTCACCCACCGCAGTAATCCCGTCGGCAGAACCAATATTCAGGGTTGTGGTGATAGCACTTGTATTAGTGAAAGAAGTTCCCACAACACCAGAGATTACCTTATCACTCATGACGAGTGTACCACTATTGGTAAAGGTTCTACCAGTTAAATCTAAGCTGATACTATCGTTTAGAGTGAGGCTGGCTCCTGGTTGAACTATGAAATTTATATAGGAAGTATTAATAGTACCGACCACCTGAGTATAGGTACTACTCGGACCGGCAATAAAGCTGAGGGTTTGCACTCCAGTCGCTGTTCCGCGGGTGCCCGAAAACACGCCTCCGGTCTGGTTAAAATTACCCATCAGATTAAGTGTGGAAGCACTGGTTCCGGAGAAACCGGAAATACCAAGCGTACCATTTTGGATATTCAGATTACCGTTTATAATAATAGTGTTGGTGCTATTTTGCAGGGTAAGTTCACCACTGCCTGAAGATTGCATCGTGAAATTTCCTTTGATAGTGGCGGCACCAAGTCCCAAAGTCAGATTTCCTGTTTGCGCTGTATTATTAACCACTATATGGCCATAACCAGGGCCTACTCCAAAAGTATTCACTCCAGGTGCACCCATAGACAAACTCACGGCATCCAGACCTGTGATTAAGCAGGTAGCCGTCGTGTCCCAAGCGGCGAGGGGTACTGCAGCACCCGCACCTTTATATATTTGTTCATACTGCGAACCGGCAGAGAAGAAGGTGTTTGCCACCGTGTTGGTGACCATAATGCCTTCATTATTAAAAATACCATTCACCATTAAACGAGAGTTATCACCAACCATGCTCAAATCATTCCCCGTTCCATCTTTTAGGGTAAAGGTGATTCCGGAGTTGATTTTCAGCGTGGAGTTTGCCACATTATCAAATGAAATCTGATCCGCCCATACATTAGACGTTACCGTTACTACATGACCATTGCGGATATAAATTCCTAAAGAATTTGAATCATTAGGTGAAGTTACTGCATCAATCCACGGATTAGCGTTTATAGTGGAAGTCTGCCAGGTAGTAGCATTGTTCCAGTTGCCACTTTGCTTGGTGCGATAATATAAAGTAGTAGTAGTTTCTCTTCCTGTCCATTGAGACAAAGCCAAAGGCGCGCTGACATTGGTAAGCGGACCATCGGTCACGGTCAATGTATTGCCCCCATTGGTGGCGGCATATCCGTACCAAGTAGAACTTCTGTATTGACCGGCATTGATATTGGCCAGAGTGCCTTGTACATCAGAAGCTGCAAAGCCGAAGGAAGCAGCGTAAGTATAGTTGGCAATCACAGCGGTGGTGAAATCCCAATAGCGATGCAAGTAACTAGCGGAAGGTGACACACTAGCGTGTTCATCATTAATCACACGAACTCCGACGGTTCCCGCTGTTCCCACTGCAGAGAAGGTGAGTGTTGCAGGACTATAATCTCTAGTGCCATTATCGCCGCCTATCTCTCCTACCGGGTAAGTAAAGGCTGGCTGTGCTCCGGTAGCATAGTACTTAATCAGTTGCCCGGTTCCTGCGCCATCAATAACGATCATGTTATTGTTGCTTGGCGCATTTCCAAGGACGGCCGTTGTATTACTGCTGTTGTTCAGTGTTAAATTGTTATTAGCCAATTTCAATAAACCCTGATTTAATGTCAATGTAGTAGATACAATCAAATTATTAGTTAAGTCCACCGTATTATTTCCACCGGCGGAATTATCCATAATCAGATTTCCTACCGTAGGAGGCAAACCAGTTCCGGTTACCTGAGCAGCCGAGCCATTATAAATATAAGTTCCTGTTGTAGAGAAAGTACGGGCGGCGGTTTGAACATTTCCCGCATTGGTACCCGCTAAAACAATTCCATCTACATGACCGATGCCCAATGTAGCTGTAGTAAGGGTTTGAAAAGACGTGCCTGCTACACCCGATATAACCTTAGCCCCCATGTATAAGGTACCAAGCGCTGATACTATAAATGTGCGAGCAGTAAACTGAAGGTTAATATCACTATTTAGGGTTAAAACCGAGCCTGTACCCAGAGCATTGACATAATAGTTGATTTTGGTATTGTCCACTGTACCAGCAGATTGGGTATAGGTTTTCCCACCTCCGCTGCCATTATTAGCAAAGTCAATGTATGGCATTGTAGTGAAAGTACCCGTTGCGGTAATACTGCTATTGGCACCGGTTTGAGAATAGTTTCCTGCTAAACGCAATATCAATCCAGCACTTACCGACCCGGTATTCAGGTTTAAGGTTCCTTTATTCAAAATCAAATCACCATTCATAAAGGCAGTAATACCCGTAGTGGTACATAACACCAAAGCGTTGGTTGTTGCTGCGCCCGTACTTTCTAAGGTAAAGTTTCCTTTAAACCGTGTAACTGAACCAGTTAAACCTACCGTTGGTGTTGCGTAGGTTTGACCGGGATTATTCCATATAAAATGACCGAAAGAGACGCCTAAAACACCCGTTAAAGTGGTCGCTGTTGTCATTCCGGTTACCTTACAGGTAGAAAGAGTATCCCAAAGAGTTGCAGCAGGAATAGCACCTCCATTTATATTATGCTCATACACCGAGCCATTATAATGGTATATAGCTGCATTAAGACTAATAGTGCCCTGATTAAAAATGGTGCCATAATTGCGAATGACCGTACCTGCTGAGGGAGTAAGTAATGTCGGAGTACCATTATTTTGCAAACGTAGTTCTCCACCCGCATTAATGGTTAGATCATCTCCTATACCGTTCACTAAGGTTAGAGTTCTGTTGCTGCCTAGGCCTCTTAAAATTCCTTCAATCACCAAATTATCTACAGTGGTGTTTGCATCTAAAGTAATATCATCACCACTCGAAATCAAAATGCCTTCAGAATTGGTCGAATTAGGAGCAGCCGCAGGAGTAACTGGTGCAGGTGACACAAAGGTAGGGTCACTACTCACTTCCCACTTAGCTACATCCGTCCAGTTACCAGAACTAACCGTGCGGTAATAGACATTCACATTTTTTCTTCCCTCTACATCAAAACTATATGGGGCAATAGCATTAAAAAATCCTGAGCCTGTAGCCTGTGTAATGCCCGTCATAGACAGAACAGGAGAATTCACCGTGGTTGGAAATTCTGCCCAATCGAGATTTCCTACGTTGTTAAAACGATTTATGCTCAAATTGGCTTCTGTTCCAAATACATCTCCTGCACCGGCAGAATAAGTAAAGTCAGCATTTAATGTATAATTTCCAGGTACGGCGCTATTAGTAAACAACCAGTGACGTGTCAGATAATCAGGCGCAGTCAAATCATTTGGATGGCGGCTATCGACCACTCTGACTCCCAGTGTGCGAGCCGTATTGGTGGCAGTAAATTCTAAAGTAACAGGGCTGTATTCGGTAGTTCCCGTTGTTTCCCCCACAGGGAAAATAAACGGAGCCTGAGCATTCGTCGTAAATGACTTTTTGAATTGACCTGTTCCGTTGGTAATAATCATCTTAGAAACTGAAAACGGAGCACCTGTCATTGCCGTAGCATTATTTGTATTAGAAAGGGTCAGGTCGAAGTTTCCTAAAATCAGTTGACCTTGGTTCAAGTTGAATGTAGTGGAAACGGCTGTACTTTGACTCAGCGTTACCGTAGTAGGATTATCAATAGTAAGTCCTGTAGTGGTACTGGTCAAACTAGCCGGTAATCCATTTCCCGTTACCTGCGGTGACACTAAATTATTATATACGTAGTTACAGGCAGGACCGTAAGTCTTAGTTGTCGTTTGCACGTTACCGGTGCTCGCTACAGTTGAAATACCCTGCGTATGTCCAATCCCCAAAGTAGTTAAAGCTCCAGTGCTCAAAGTGAATGTCCCTGCACCAGAAATAACATTGTCCTTCATGTATAGAGCACCTCCGATGGCAATTACAAAAGAGTTACCCGTATTAATCACCATACCGCTATTTAAGGTTAGTGTTGCCAGACTGTTAACGGTGTAATTAATGCCCGCCGGGTTGATGGTTCCACCTGATTGAGTATAAGTACGATTGGAACCGGCCATAAAGTTTACGGCCTGTACAGCAGTAGCTGAGCCTCGCTGGAAAGTTCCGCCGCTTTGGTTATAGTTACCATACAGGTTAAGGGTGGTAGTAACCGCTGCGCCGCTATTCATACTAAGTGTTCCTCCGTTAATGATTAAATCTCCACGCAGGTTAACTGAACTCGATGCATTTAGAAAAGATATTGCATTTCCTCCTGTGCTTTCAACTGTAAAATCACCATAACAACTCGTATTGGTCATTATCAGGTTTACGTTTGCTACTGTTTGCCCGCTAGAGTTGTAGGTAAATTTTCCAAAGTTAACACCAGCAATACCGCTCAATGCAGCGCCTGTTGTATTCGAGGTGATGCCTGTGATATTACACAAGGACGTTGGATCCCAAGTTGCTGTAGGAACGGAACCTCCATCGCGGCTATGTCTGTATTCAGAACCGGCATTGAAGTAGGTACCACCGGTGGTGGTAATCGTAGTTACACCCGTAGTTTTGTTTTCCAATACACCATCCACGTTTAGCAACTGGGCAATATTGGCACCGGTAGCTCCATTTAGTGTTACGATATGTGCACTCTGAACTTGAACCGTTACGCTATTAGCGCTGGTAGGAGGCGCGGCTGCGGGATTCACCACACTCGCAGTGAAACCGGGATCTGTAGCTGTTTCCCAAGTGGTATTCGTATTGTAATCACCGCTTGCAATCGAGCGATAATACAACTGACTGCTTTCGCGACCGGTATAAATAGTTGTAAGTGGAGTAGTCAGGTTCGTTAAAATGGAAGAAGATGACAATACATTCGATGTTGCCGAACTTGCTGAAGATAACCAGCCACCGCTATAGCGAGAAATCCGGAGATTGGCCTCGGTGCCAACAATATCAGCACTTGGATATTGCAAACTCATATTATAGGTATAAGTACCTGTTCCACCGGTAAATACCCAGTGACGGGTTAAATAATCGGTGGGAGATCCTAAAGATGGAGCAGAGGCATTTACCACTCTGACACCAATACTCATTGCTGGATTGACAGTATAGGTCAAGGTCACAGGGCTATATTCAATGGTAGAAGAAGGACCGGAGGCGTCCCCAATCGGATATATAAAAGGCGTGGTGTAACTGGCAGGGAATGTCTTTATAACCTGCCCTGCTCCATCGGCCACAATCATCGTTGAAGCGTCATAAGTACCCGTAAACAAAGCGGCGGCGGCCAAGAACAATGTATTGCCCCCAATATATAAGCGCCCATTCAATAAGTTCACATTGCCGTTTGAGGTAGTAGTTCCTGCACGGGTCAGCGTAACTCCCAATGCATCGCTATTGTCAATAGTCAAACTATTAACCGTAACTGGCAAGCCCGTTCCGGTTACCTGAGCCACCGAACCATTGTATATATAATTGGAAATACCAAAATTTCTGGTGCTGCTCACTTGAATATTTCCCACGGCTCCTCCCCCGGTTTGGGTAATACCAGCTGCACTTCCTATGCCCAACGTACCGGTAGTAGCAGCCAAGGTAAACGTAGTAGCTCCTGTAGTGTTTTTAATCAGCGCCGTACCACAATAAAGAGAACCGCTAACGGACATACTTCCGGCGTTTGCGAAAGTGATGTCATTGCCATTCAAACGGAGGATTCCTCCGGCTATCACGTTAAAGGTACGCGTAGCAGCCAATGTAATGGGGGAATTTAAAGTAACATCTGCAGTGGCCGAATTCACGTTGTAATTGATTAAAGTATTCGTTACCGTACCTCCCGATTGTGTATAGGTTTTGCCCGCTCCGTTTAGATTAAGCGTGCTGACCCCAGTGCCTGTTGAATGTGTAAAAGTACCGCCCGTTTGATTATAATTACCAGCGATACTCAATGTGCTCAATCCCGTAGTCCCTGCTGACCGCATATCTACAATTGCCGTTCCACTCAAATTAAAGTTTCCTGCCACATTCATCGTAGTAGTACTTGTTGTTGTCTGGGTATTTAAAGTGATTCTAGCTGTGCCGCTAGCAGAAAAATTACCGCCTACATTAATCGTAAGATTAGAGGTATTTGCAAGAGATAATATCTGCGCCGTAGCTCCGGTATTCAAAATATCCAAATTTCCATTTACTGTTGTGAGCGCCTGTGCCAACCCAATCGTGGCTGTTTGGCCATTGCAATTCCAAGAAAAGTTTCCGAATGCCTGAGTTAATTGCGCAGGTGCTGCGGTCGTGCTACCGGTAATCAAACAAGTGGATGCTGGATCCCAACTTGCAGCGGGAATGGTGCCAGTTATTCCGGCATGCTCATAAATACCTCCCGATTCAAAGCGCACTACTCCGGTTGGGGTAATTATTCCACAGGCTACACCGGCAGTGCTATTCACTACAGTTCCGGTTACCACCATGTCGTAAGCGGCTACACCGTTTGCAACAGTCAAGGTAGTAGTAGAACTTAATGTCAGGGTTCCCACCACTTTAATATCATCGGCAGTGGTATTCACATTCACGGTGATATTTGTCCCGGTCTTAATTTCAATTCCTTCAGAGTTCAAATTGTTTGGAATCATTATAGCCGGTACCGGTGCAGGTGATATAAAAAGAGGGTCACTGCTCACCTCCCATTTCGAAACATCATTCCAATTGCCGTCGCCGGTGCTGCGATAATAGACGTTGACATTGTTTCTTCCCTCCACATCAAAACTAAAAGGAGAAGCAGGCAGGAAGCCATCTACGTTGGTGATGCCAGTCATAGATAGTACCGGTGCGCTGACCGTAGAATTAAACTGAGTCCAGTTCAAATCAGTGGCAACATTGCTGTATCGGTTAATTCGCAAATTGCTTTGGGTGCCAACTACATCGGCCGGCAGATAGGTGAAGTCTGCATTCAGTGTATAGGTACTGCTGTTGCTGTTATTAGTGAACAACCAATAGCGAGTCAAATAATCCGATGCAAATAAATCCTTAGGATCGCGATCATCCACCACTCTTACACCAATACTACGAGCTTGACTGTTAGCAACAAATTCTAGCATCACCGGAGAATATTCGGTCACACCGGTGTTTTCTCCTACCGGAAAGGTAAATGGAGCAAATGCCGTAGCCGGGAATTGCTTGATCACTTGGCCTGCACCATCCGTAATCACCATATTGCTGGCTGAGAATCCTGAGTTTGTTCCATAAGAGAATGCAGCCGCTGCGCTCAGTGTCAGGTTATTTGCTCCCAAGGTAAAATTACCATTTTGCAGTACCAAAGTTCCGTTAGATAAAGTCAAAGACTGAGTCAAGGTAACACCGGAAGCATTATTTATTACAATATTTGTACCGGCAGCTCCCCCCCATGCTGCTGCCAAGCCATTTCCTGTCACCTGAGCCACAGTACCATTATATATAAGAGTAGCAGATGCACCATATGTTTTTGTACCCGTCACCTGAACGTTCCCTGTTCCAGCCGTTGTGCTGATACCCTGCGCGTGACCAATTTCCAAAACGGCCGTAACCGCATTACCCAGTGTAAAGGCTCCTCCTGTCCCGGAAAGAATCCAGTCACTCATTCTTAAAGTTCCATTTACTGTAAAGGTAGATGACGTAGAAAGACCGGTTATGTCATTGGTCATTTTGAGAATAGCACCAGCATTAACAATAATACTGATACCGGTACCTACAAAAGAGGAACCCGGGTTATTGAAATCCTTTTCTACTCCGGGGTTATTAAAGTAAATCAATTGAATACCAGTAGCCGTTCCTCGTTGGAAAGTAGCCCCGGCGGCAATATTCAAATCACCCGGTATAGTTAAAGTAGTTACTATCGCAGCCCCGGTATTTAAACTTACCGTGCTGGTACCATTAATATTAAGATCTGAATTCAAGTTAAGCGTTTGGGTCAAAGTGGAAAAGGACATAATTCCCGAACCGGTCGAAGTAATATCAAAGGTACCGGCAGAGTTGGTACCAGTTAATCCTAAACTCATAGTTCCGGTCAAGCCGGGAGTATTCCAAGTAAATTTTCCGAAATTCTGTCCTCCGCCTTGTGTAATAGGTGCACCGACACCAGCCGCACCGGTTACTTTGGCTTCTGAGTTTGCATCCCAAGTAGCCCATAAAAATGTCCCTCCAATTCGCTGGTGGTCATACACCGCGCCGGATGTAAACAAGATATTAGAAACAGCGGCGACACTTATAGTAGATGAAGTAGGCAGGTTGTTCACCGTTCCATTCACCGTCATTAAAGCTCCACTGCCAATAGTGAATAGTCCACCTATATTAAGAGTCCCATCCACAGTCATTGTATTATCAATCGTTGCGGCAATAGAAAAGGTGCGTCCTGAATTGATAGTTAACGAAGCTCCTGAAGCAACATTGGCATTAGAAGCATTGTTCATCGTAATATTATTATTGGTTCCAATCGTCAAAGCAGAACCACTTGTTATGTCCAGGTCGTTGGCAGCCGTACCATTCGCTATAGTTAATGTATAATTCGCCAAAGACTGAAGCGTGAGATCCGTATTATTGGTTACTTGCAACTTCCCGATTGTTTGAGTAGGAACCGCAGTAATAACCATACTACCCCCGGTGTTCACTACTATAATATCGGTCGGATCAAGTAATGTCCGCGTAGGAGTCCAATTGGCGGCAACTGCCCAACTATCGCCAGTGCTGCCTGCCCAAGTATAAGTAGTTTGCGCCTGAGCAACAGACATTAAACATGTCAGAATCAAAAAGGCTGCTGCCGTACGGAATTTGAAGGAAAAGTGCTTCATGTATATTACTGTTTAAAAATTTTAGAAACTATTTTGTTTGATGGTTTATTTATTGATGGTTGATGATAACCAGTGGTATTTTTTTCTGTGGCTTCTTTCCTAACCGAGTACAACTCCGCTAAAAATGAACCGGTCTCTAACTTTAACAAACTATTCTTCAAATTGTTCAACCTCTTTCTTCTTAACTTCTATATATGGCAAATACTGTGCCAAAAAATATTTGCCTAATACCAAACTAAAAATAGACCCGTCAAATTCATTCCACTTTAATCCTCTTTAATCCCACTCAAAGAGAATGTGAAGTTAATTTCTATTTTCTGATAAATCAAGTATTTGGAAAGATTCTTTTGTTAAATTTTTGTTTGGAACAAATTGAATGATTTAAGATTTACCCCTATAAACGAGTTTGAAAGCTAAATTGTTCCACTTTCAGATTGATTTGATGCATAAATTATTCCCCTAACCGGCTGCCAAGTACCATATTTTGCTAAGGTTGGACCGAATAGCTACTAACAGGGACCTGTCTTTAGCTAACAGGAACCGAATAGCTGCTAACAGGGACCTGTCTTCAGCTAACAGGGACCTGTCTTCAGCTAACAGGGACCGAGTAGCTGCTAACAGGGACCTATCTCTTACTAACAGGTACCGAGTAGCAACGAACAGGGACCTGTCTCTTACTAACAGGCACCGAATAGCTGCTAACAGGGACCTGTCTTTGGCTAACAGGGACCGAATAGCTACTAACAGGCACCGAATAGCTGGAGATGGGTACCGAATAGCAATAAGTTGGCCAAGAACGGAAAGAGACGAGGACAATTTGGCAAAGAATCGGGTGAAATATTTATGACAAACGAACTACAAAAGTTTTAGAAACTTTTGTAGTTTAGAACACGATATGCAAATCCCTGCGGGCAATGCCATTAAGTACTACCAGTACCATAACCATAATTGACCTGCTAGTTTTGATTTCAAAAACTACTGTTTTAGGTACAGAAACAAGAGTTATCGGAGCGAAAACAACTGTTTTTGCGCTAGAAACAACTGTTTTTGATGCGATAACAACTGTTTTTGGAGCAAAAACTCCAGTTTTTACTCCAAAAACAGTTGTTACCAAACAAACTACAAAAGTTTTTGAAACTTTTGTAGTTTAAACTTTTGTAGTTTAAATTATGGACTAAGTAAGACTACACACATCATCAAAAATATATGACACTCTGCGATATGGAAAACAGATATTTAATGCCCTTATGGGTCGTACCTTTTTACCCTTTCATTTGCTATAACCACAGCACACCTTTGGTGCGCTCCCGTTGAACAACTAATCACCCCAAAAAGGCAAACGGCAAACTACAAAAGTTTTTGAAACTTTTGTAGTTTAAATTATGGACTAAGTAAGACTACACACATCATCGAAAATATACGACACTCTGCGATATGGAACACAGATATTTAATGCCCTTATGGGTCGTACCTTTTTTACCCTTTCATTTGCTATAACCACAGCACACCTTTGGTGCGCTCCCGTTGAATAACTAACCACCCCAAAGAATCAAACTACAAAAGAAAGGCAAACTACAAAAGTTTTTGAAACTTTTGTAGTTTAAATTATGGACTAATTAAGACTACACACATCGTCAAAAATATACTACACTTTGCAATATTAAACACATACTGTCCTAAACATCATTCTCTCACATTTCCCTATTTATAAGTGCAAGGGAAAGAGTGGGCTTTCGCATTTTCTTTGCTTCAAATAAATCTGTTTTGTCCTCTACGGTTATTTTACTGGTGGTGCTGTTATACTTTGCCTGTTGCTGGGCATTGCCTTCTACACTTCACGAGGTGCCAGCAATGAATCATTTTTTATAGGCAAGAAAAGTTCCAAATGGTATTTGGTTGCCTACGGCATGATTGGCACCTCGCTGAGCGGCGTGACTTTTATGAGTGTTCCCGGTCGAGTGGATGCTAATCATTTCCGGTATTTGCAGATTGTCATTGGCTATGTTCTGGGTTATATCGTAGTAGCTAAAGTCTTGTTGCCACTATATTATCGTTTAAACCTGACCTCAATTTATACCTACCTAGATGAGCGATTTGGCAAAACCACCCACAAAACCGGTGCTGCATTTTTTCTGCTTTCGCGCACACTCGGCGCTTCGCTCAGAATATATCTGGTGCTGTATGTGCTACAGAAGTTTATGATGGACGAAATAAATGTTCCATTTTTCTTCACCACGTTCATTATTCTTTTGATGATTTTGCTCTACACCTTTAAAGGTGGTGTAAAAACCATTGTCTGGACCGATACCTTGCAAACTACATTTATGGTCTTGGCTTTGGTGATGACCATTTACCTGATCAACAGCGAATTGAAATTTTCTTTCGGCAGTTTGATGAGCACCTTGCAGGATAAAGATTATACTGAAATGTTCAGTTTCGACTGGAAATCAAAAAGTTTCTTCTTGAAGCAGATCATCGGTGGGGCTTTTATCACCATCGCCATGACCGGTTTGGATCAGGAAATGATGCAGAAAAATATCAGCATCCGCACACTGGGTGAAGCACAAAAAAACATGTATAGTTTTAGCGCCGTGTTGTTTCTAGTCAATATTCTATTCCTGATTCTCGGTGGGGCTTTATATGTATTTGCTTCGGCTAAGAATATTTCATTACCCGCGCAAACCGATGATATTTTTCCCATCGTTGCTTTGAATTATTTGCCTCCGGTGGCCGGTTTGGTTTTTATTATCGGTTTGATTTCAGCGCTTTTCCCAAGTGCCGATGGTGCAATGACCGCACTCACCTCTTCCTTTTGTATTGATGTCCTAGGCTTTAACGAACGCAAAGACTGGAGCGAAGAACAAAAACAACAGCGACGCAAACTGGTACATATTTCTGTCGCATTTATTTTCTTAGTGATTATCCTGATTTGCAAGGCGATCAACAATAAAGCCATTATTGATTTAGTGCTTGATCTGGCCTCCTATACTTATGGCCCTTTATTGGGACTCTTCATGTTTGGCGTGCTAACCAAAAGAAAAGTTACCGATAAACTGGTACCGGTGGTCTGTGTCCTTTCACCGGTTCTGAGTTTTGTATTAAACCTTGTTTCCGATAAAATCATTCCGGGATATTATATCGGATTAGAATTACTGCTCATCAATGGGCTGATTACTTTTTCGGGTTTGTACTTTATTTCTCACAAAGACTTCCAAACAAATATCTAAACACTAAATACTTCTAAAAATGAAAAAAAAGGATTGGTCAGAACTGAAAGCAGACTCCAGTTGGAGAATGTTTAAAATTATGAGTGAGTTTGTGGATGGATTTGAAAAGATGGAGCGCTTCGGTCCCTGTGTGTCCATTTTTGGCTCTGCCCGAACAAAACCGGATAACCCCTATTACCAAATGGCGGTAAAAATAGGCGAAGGGTTGGCAAAGGAAGGCTTTGGCATTATCACCGGTGGCGGTCCCGGCATTATGGAAGCGGGAAACAAGGGAGCAAAAAATGTGAACGGAAAATCGGTAGGCCTTCACATCGAACTGGAACACGAACAGGATTGGAATCATTATATTGACGCAGACAAGTTGCTGATGTTCAAATATTTCTTTGCCCGCAAGGTGATGTTCATCCGCTATGCGCAAGCCTTTGTTTTTATGCCCGGCGGTTTTGGAACAATGGATGAAATGTTTGAAGCCCTGACACTGATTCAAACAAAAAAAGTGGACTCGGTGCCCGTAGTTTTTGTCGGTGTAAAATATTGGAGTGGCTTGCTGACTTGGATGAAAGAAAAGATGTTGCAAGAGGAAAATAATATTCATGCCAAAGACCTCAAACTCTTCAGCATCACCGATGACCCAAAGGAAGTAGTTAAAACCATCAATAGTTATTATAAGAAGAAGGGGTTAAAGCCCAACTTGCGCCTCTAGGTAATGAACGCGTTGATTCTCTACATTTTTTTTCTCTGGCATTCTTTTGCAAAAGTAGAACCGGAACCGGTTTCCTATCCTCAAAACTATTTTGCCTCTCCGACTGATTTGCCCCTATCACTTTCCGGCAACTTCGGCGAGCCTCGCCGTTTGCATTTTCATACGGGGATGGATATTCGCACCAACGGCGAGGAAGGACACAAAGTGCTGGCTGCCGCCGGGGGATATGTTTCGAGAATTAATGTTTCCGGCTCCGGTTATGGAAATGCGCTTTACATTACACATCCTAATGGGTTCAACACAGTTTATGGTCATTTGCAGCGCTTCTCTCCAATCATTATGGACAGGTTGCGCAAGGAACAATACAAAAAAGAATCTTTTTCGGTAGATATAAATCTAAGCCCTAAAGATATAACCGTAAAGCAAGGTGACCTGATTGCCTGGAGCGGAAATACCGGTGGTTCCGGTGGCCCGCACTTGCATTTTGAAATCAGGGATTCATTGGAGCAAATTATAAATCCGGCCTTATTCGGCTATCATCTGAAGGATGAAATGAAACCGGTGGTTCAATATCTGAAGTTTTATCCCCTAGGCGATTTAAAATATAAAAGTGACGGCTATCGAAGCAAGGTGTTTAGTAGCGAAGGTGTTTATCGGATAACCGGTGATGTCATCTCTCTTAATTCAGCAGAAGTAGGAATTTCGGTCAATACTTATGACCGGATGAACAACACCGAAAACCACGTCGGCATTTATTCCATGAAATTGTATGACGGAAAGTCGCTCCTCTATGAATTTCGAATGGATAAATTTTCCTTTGATGAAAAGAGATACGTTCTAAGCCATACAGATTATCCCATTTTTATGAATGAGGGACGCAAGACATTTCATAAATGTTTTGTGGAGCCCGGCAATCAATGCAAGATTTATTCATCGTTAGTGAAAGGAGGAGTGCTGAACCTTTCAGATAAAAAGGTTCATCCTATCAAGATAGAAGTAAGCGATGTGGCAGGGAATATTTCTATTATTGAAATGAACGTGAAGTATGATGAATCTAGCACACTGTTTAAAGAAAAGAACTTCTCCTACACCACCCGATTTGATTACGATCACGAAAACGAATTTTCAAATCAAGATATCCAACTAAAGATTCCAGCTCATTGTCTTTTTGATCAGGTATATTTCAACTATACGGTTTCTACATCTACCGACACTAATATCTTTTCAAAAATACATCAAGTGGATAAGAGCACTACTCAAGTTTTCAACTGGTTCAATATTTCCATTAAAACCGAAAATCTAAATCCAGCCTTAGCAGATAAGGCACTCATTGTTTATAAAGACGGAGCCAATCCGGTGGCTCCACGCGGAGGGAAGTATGCGAACGGATATATCAGCTCAAAAAGTCGAGAGTTTGGCACCTATTTTATTCGTATAGATAATACCCCTCCACGCATCACCCCATTGAACGTGAGCACAGGAAAAAATATGCGAGTGTATAAGAAGCTCCTATTCCGATTGACCGACAATTTATCCGGTGTCGAAGATTTCGATACCTATCTGGACGAGAAATGGACGCTGACAGAATATGATGCCAAATCTTCTACACTGACACACACTTTAAATCAAAACTTATCTGTCGGAAATCATACTTTTAAAGTCGTTGCGACGGACGAACGAAAGAACAAAACGGAATTCAGTATAAAATTCAAAATGTAAAATGATTACATTAAAAGAAGGAGATCAGGCACCGGCCATTAAGGCTTTGGATCATAACGGCGACGTTGTAACGCTCAAGCAATTTCTAGGCAAAAAAATTATTCTCTATTTTTATCCGGCAGACGACACCCCTGCTTGTACCAACGAAGCCTGCAACTTTCGCGACCATTTTCCCCTCTTGAGAAAGAAGGGCTATGAGGTTATCGGTGTCAGTCCTGACTCAGCGATATCACATCAGAAGTTTATACAGAAATATAAACTGCCCTTTATTTTGATTGCCGACGAGCATAAGAAAGTGATTAACGACTACGGGGTTTGGGGATTAAAGAAATTATATGGACGAGAATACATGGGTATTCATCGCACCACCTTTGTGATTGATGAAAAAGGAAGAATTGAAAAAATAGTCAGGAGAGTGCTTTCAAAAATTGCCACTGAACAAGTTTTGAAACCCAAGTAACCTTTTGCGCATATTTCAATCTATAGCATTTGATAGTTTTGTTTTGCTAATTCAATATGAAACCAAAAACCATATTCAGCATCCTCCTATTGACGATCACATCCGCCTTCATCAATTCCAATTATCTTTATTCTGAAAAATCTTCTCCTCCCGCTGGAAGTTCGGGGGAACCTCCTGATTTTGAAACATGCGTTCAGGAGGAATGTCACTCCGGACCGGCACAGGCTTCCTCCTTAGATAATTTATTGCTTCTAATCGGAACGGGGTTCACTCCTACCGATACTATTAATTTGCCTAGCCCCACATTTCAATATGTTCCCAACACGGCTTATAACATTTCTTTTCTTCTGAGTTCCTTCACCGGTAGATATGGCTTTCAAATAGTAGCGCTGGACTCGATGCAAAATCGAGCTGGCATCTTTACTGCTACCGACAATATCAATACTGAAATAAGTAGCATCGGCACCCGACAGTACATGGGACATAAAGATGCCAATACTTATAAAAACTGGAAATTCCGTTGGACCTCACCGGGGCTTGCGACCGGGCCGGTAACGTTTTATTTTGCATACAACACTGCTAACGCCAATGATAGTTCTACAGGAGATTTTATTTACACCGGTAAGACCACGATTGTTCCAGACGTTCAAAATAGTGTCGAACATATCTCAGACAATTTTTCATCCCTTGATTTATTTCCGAATCCTTTCTCTGATCAATTGCATGTATCCTTTTCATCAAAGAATAAAAACAATACCGTTTCAATGTATGTATATACATTGGATGGACGCTTAGTAAATCAAATGACCGATGCAAGTATAAATTCAGAAGCCTATCATTGCATTTGGAATCTTAGCAACTTGGCGCCAGGAATATATTTTCTTAAAATAGTGTCTGGTGGATCTGCGAAAGTTGAAAAAATATTAAAGACCTGATTGAATGAAATACTTTCTTGCTGTTATTACTGCTCTCGTTCTAGCATTCTGGGCACCGTCCTGTACTAAAGATAAAACCGGAATCCCTCCACTCCCTTACAATTGTGATTCCATTAGTTATAGTCTGAACATCAAAGTGATTTTAGATGTACATTGCAACCAGCCACAGGGATCCTGTCATGATATTACCGGCGCGGAATCTGCGGTTATCATGGATAATTATGGAGACGCAAAATCAGGATTTGAAACACGGGGTGCCCTTTGCACCATTAAACAAATCTCCGGCTGCCTTCCGATGCCGGATAATGAACCTAAACTCGAAGACTCTGTCATCAATATCATTCAATGTTGGGTGAATAACGGATATCCCGAATAGCCTGCTTAAACCAATCCGCATGAGGTACCTTCTACTAACGTTTCTTTACTTTTTCTCTCTACATGTATTTGCCCAAATGGATTTATTAGACAGCTTAGAAACTGCTGAAAAGCCCCAACGACAATATGTTTCTTACACTTTTAAAACTACCCGAATTATCACCGGTCACTCTATTGAGACCACTAAAAAGAAAACCATTGATTTTCGGGTGTCGCACCGGTTCGGTGATATCGCTACTAAAAACCGAAATTATCATACCCTTTTTGGTTTCGATGAAGCCTCGGATATAGGAATCGTAGTGGATTATGGTGTTACAGAAAATTTAACTCTCGGCATCGGGCGAATGAAAGGAGCAGGGCCTCACCGTGAGTTATGGAATACAGGAATTAAGTACCGAGCGCTGAGACAGACTAAAGACTTTAAAATACCTTTCACTATTACGCTCTTTGGAAATGTTGTTTTGAGCAGTATGCTGCCTTCGACAGATACTACCGCCCTTAATTATTTTCCAAAAAGCTATGAGGGATTTTCACATCGGTTGAGCTATACGGTTCAAGCACTCTTAGGTATTAAAGCTACAGAATGGTTGTCTCTTCAATTATCCCCAACTTTTATCTGGAGAAACCTGGTTCCTTATAATGACCAAAATGGTTTGTTTCTGATTGGCTTATCCGGTCGAGCACGTTTCAGCAAGCGCACCGCATTTGTCTTTGAATATTTTCAACCGATTATGAAGCCAGGTGTTGGTGGAAGAGAATATTTCCCAATGTTGCGCAACATTAAAAATGCGGCTTATTATCCGCCAATACAAATCGGAGTTGAATTTGAAACCGGCGGACATGTGTTTCATGTCAACCTCTCTAACAGTGCCGGGCTGCTAGAAAGCGATTTCCTTCCTTATAACAATCGAAACTGGCTACAAGGACAGTTCCGTTTCGGATTCACTATCGCTCGCTATTTTCAGGTAGGCAGCGAGGCTAAAGGCAAAAAGTACTGGAAGAAAGGAAGCGTGGAAGACTCTTCGAAATAGCTCTTAATACTTTGCCGTTCTCTATACTTGTCTGGAAATTATTTTCTCAAAACAAGAAGAGCGCGCCATGCTGGCGCGCTCTTCTTGTTTTCACTATAATGGGATTATCAATTACTCAACCACCAATTTTTTCATTCCAGATTTCCCTGAACGATCAGTCAATCGGATGAAATACATCCCGCGCATAATCTCTCCGGTATTAAATGTAACCATCGTGCTGTTCTGGTTTTCGGCTAAGACTTTCAACATCTGCCCCTGTACATTATAAAGCGCTGCACTCCATGTCTCCATAGCTATATCACCGGTATATAGGGTGCAAACACCACGGGCAGGATTCGGCTTTAAGATAAATCCTAGACTGTTGGATTCATGAATACCAACATTACCCACCGCAACACAAGCTGAAACAGTGGTACATCCACCTTTCGTAATTAAGACCTTGTATTGACCATCTTGAGGGACAATGAAGGTACGGAAAGTTTCGCCGGCGATTGCTGAATTATCTGTACAGTTTATCCACTGGTAAATAGCCCCGGTTTGATTGGCGTTGAGCGTATCTCCCATCGCTTCTATGGTTTTGTCCAAGGCCGGAGCCACCGTTAGTTGGAGTGTAACAATGGTATCATAATTGCTCAGCGGTGCAGCACTAAATGTATCAACGTATGTGCCCTGAACAGCAACTAAATTGCCGTTAAAATTAAATGAATCTCCACTGCAAATGGTGGCTACATCATCTCGGTACTGATTTGGATCCACAATCGGGAAAATGGCTAAATCCACATTGGCACCCCATCCGCCATAATCCAAGGTGTCTTTGAATGAATTGAACAGTGTATTTCCTAAAAACCGAACCAGAGAACGCTCCGGAATCACCGGACCATTTATAGTCGAAGTAAACAAACCCAAAGTATCCAAAGGAGACAATTGTGAAATGTCAAACCCGATAACGTATCCTGAATCAGCCGTGGCCGGGTCAATGGTTAACGGAGTAGGGAATATAATGTTTTGTGCCCCACTGAAAAGCGTTTCTTGCCCCGAAATTAATTGCTTCACATCGCGTATCGGCATTTCAACTGCACTGACTACCGTGCTTGGTCCGGGAACCACTTCGGCATTATAATTGATAAAATTCCCATCCAGCTTGAATAGCTTAAATACCACTTTGGAGTTAGTATCATTAGAAACATACTTTACGGAACCAAAGGTAAATTTGGCACCCAACACCTTTATCTTGTTTTTACTCATAAAAATTTGCGCATCCTCAACAGTGATACTTCCTTGATCTGGGGGAAATACGGAAGCCAAATTATCGGTACCTGCCACATAACCTATCCCCTGCGTGGGATTTAGTGGATTAGGCAGCAGGTACAATTGAGGCGGGCCATTCACATTCCACAATAAGGTATCAGCAACGGCTCTCGAAGCAATCTGGCTTAAAACGTGTACGTCCGCAGGGCGGACTTGATATTTTTGGGCGGAAACACCCAACATCAATATCATTGCGAAAAGGGTCAAAACTTTTTTCATTTAAATAAATTTTAGCGCACAAGATACAATTTAATAAAAAAGAAGGTCATTTCCATTTACCCATCGCCTCTTGTAGTAGGTGTTTCTGCCACCTTCCTGTTGCCATTATTTTCATACTTTCTTCACAAGTATTGCTACTTCGGTTTGAGAGTTTGCGGGAATTGATATTTTTGGCGTCCTTTTGAAAGAAAGGGTTCTGTTCTGAGTACGACATGGTGAGGTGGATGAGTGGCTGAAATCAACAGTTTGCTAAACTGTCGTACTGGTTAAACGGTACCGAGGGTTCGAATCCCTCCCTCACCGCTCAACAGAGAAAGTTCGGGGTGTAGCGCAGCCCGGTAGCGCACCTGCTTTGGGAGCAGGGGGTCCCAGGTTCGAATCCTGGTACCCCGACAAAATTAAAAGCGATGTCTCCGGACATCGCTTTTTTTATTTTTCAATCATCCTTTCTTTGCAGCATGTTGAACAAACTCTATTTTGCGGCAGGCATTTTCTCACTCTTTGTCGTGCTATCCGTTTTTTCTTCCTGTAAACAATGCAATCAAACTCAGCAGCCCGTAGAAATTAAAAAAGATTTAAGCTCTAACCCTCCATTGGAAATGCTCAACCAACAAATCCAATTAGATTCTTTAAATCCTTTGCTCTACTTCAAGCGGGCAAAGTTGCATGAAGCCAATAATGATTTGAAAAGCTCAGCTACCGATATGTATCTGGCTTTAATGCTTGATTCGCTCCGTCCCGAATATTATTTATACGCCTCGGATATCTTCAAAAAGATGGGCGAACCTCAAAAGGGAATAGCGCTGATGGAAAAAGCAATCGCAACCGATTCATTCAATATCCACTTTTATGTAAAGGCGGCAGAACTGGCATATATTGATACCACCATGCAAGGAAATTATCAAACAGCTATGTCCTATCTAAATACAGCCATTGACAAAGACCCGCAGAATGCCGACATCTACTTTTATAAAGGAAATGTTTACAAGGAAGCAGGCGATACCCTCAAAGCGCTTTCGTCTTTCCAAACCGCCACTGAGTTGAACCCCAAGCACTACGATGCCTTTGTTCAAATTGGTCTATTACTTGAAAAAAGAAAAGATAAAAATGCCTCCAAGTATTTAGACAATGCTATCAGGGTAGGTGAAAAGCCCGAAGATGCTCTGTATGCCAAAGCGAATATGTACAAAGAGGATGCTGTGGATTTACAAGAGGAGGGCAAAGATGCCAAAGCTATCGAAAAGTATATGATCGCTATTGAAAATTTCAAAAAAGTGATTGAAGTAAATCACCGAAATGTAGAGGCTTATATGGGAGCAGCCTTCAGTTATTACCAAATGGATTCATTGGATGAAGCCCACCGATATTATGGATTGGCATATAAGTTAGATCCTACTTATGCCGGCGCCTACTTCAGTCAGGGATTGGTGTCAGAGGAGATGGGAAGAAAGCAGGAAGCGATTTCACTCTATCAAAACTGCCTAAACATTGACCCGAATTTCAAACGGGCATCAGAACATTTAAAGAAATTACAAGTTCCATAGTTTTGAATTAGGACACCGGGGGACGGTATATTTAAAACTCGAAATACTTACCCCCTCTAATCACCACTACTAACTTCTCTTCATTCTTATATTCGCGTTTCTGAATAATCAAGCAATATGATAAACATTACTCTACCCGATGGCTCCGTTCGGCAATATGAAGCAGGCGTTTCTGCTTATGATGTAGCGATGAGCATTAGCCCCGGTTTGGCAAAGGCGGTATTAAGTGCAGAAGTGAATGGTGAGGTCTGGGATTTAACCCGCCCCATTCAAAAAGACTCTTCCGTCAAATTATTGAAATGGGAAGACGAATGGGGGAAGAAAACTTTCTGGCATTCGTCGGCACACTTGATGGCAGAAGCAATTGAAACTCTTCACCCCGGTGTGAAGTTCTGGGTAGGACCACCCTTAGACCACGGGTACTATTATGACCTTGACCTCGGCGGACAAACTCTCTCGGAGGAAGATTTAGCCAAGGTGGAAAAATTGATGGCCGAGTTGGCTAAGAAAGATAACAAGTTCGTAAGAAGTGAAATGCCCAAAGCAGAAGCTGTAAAGTATTTCACCGGAAAGGGCGATGAGTATAAACTAGATTTGCTCAGCAATTTGAATGACGGTGAAATCACTTTCTATCAGCAGGGCAACTTCACTGATTTATGTCGCGGCCCACACATTCCCAGCACCGGCTATATCAAAGCGATTAAGCTGCTAAGCATTGCCGGTGCATATTGGAAAGGCGATTCAAACAACAAGCAATTGACGCGTGTTTACGGCATTACTTTCCCAAAGCAAAACCAACTGGATGAATACCTCACCATGTTGGAAGAAGCGAAGAAGCGCGACCATCGAATCTTAGGCAAAGAGTTAGAGATTTTCACTTTTGATGATGAGGTAGGCCCCGGTCTTCCTTTGTGGTTGCCAAAGGGTGGTGCGTTGATTGAGAAACTCGAAGCCCTCGCCAAAAAGAATGAAACCGAGCAAGGCTATGAGCGTGTCAAGAGCCCGCATATTGCGAAAGAGTCTTTATATTTAAAAAGCGGACACCTCCCCTATTATGCCGACTCCATGTTTCCCCCGATGGAATTAGACGGAGTAAAATATTACCTGAAGGCGATGAACTGTCCGCATCATCACAAAATATTTGGAGCCACGCCAAAATCTTACCGCGACATGCCCTTGCGATTTGCGGAGTATGGGACTTGCTATCGGTATGAACAAAGCGGCGAGCTGTTCGGCCTGATGCGCGTGCGATCGCTACAGATGAATGATGCGCATATCTATTGCACCCGCGAACAATTTGAAGAAGAATTCATGAAGGTGAATGATCTATATGTGAAGTATTTTAAAATCTTCGGTATTGATAAATATCAGATGCGCTTCTCTACACATTCTGCTGCCAAGTTGGGACAAAAATACATTGACAACGCACCGATGTGGATAGAAACCGAAGATATGGTACGCAAAGTATTGGTGAAATCCGGATTGCCGTTTGTGGAAGTGGCAGATGAAGCTGCTTTCTACGGACCGAAGATTGACATTCAAATCTGGAGCACCATCGGAAAGGAATTTACACTCGCGACAAATCAAGTGGACTTTGCGCAAGCAGAACGTTTTGATTTGTGGTTCACCAATGAAAAAAACGAAAAGGAAAGACCTTTGATTATTCACCGCGCACCGCTTTCTACGCACGAACGCTTTATTGGTTTCTTGTTCGAACACTATGCCGGAAAGTTCCCCGTTTGGCTCGCGCCGGAGCAAGTGGCTATACTTCCTATCTCTGATAAATTCCTTGACTACGGAAAAATGATTTTAGCAGAATTGAAAAAGAAAGGCCTCGCTGCTACCATGGACTCGCGTCCCGAAAAAATCGGAAGAAAGATTCGCGACACAGAAATCCGAAAAGTGCCTTACATGCTGGTGGTCGGCGAAAAGGAAATGAACGACAACACCGTTTCCATCCGCCGCCAAGGTCAGGGCGACCAAGGCTCCAAACCGCTAGCCGACTTCATCGCACAGGTAATGCAGGAGGTGGAAGAGTATAAGTAGCTAGGCACAGTTCTCGAAGTCTTACAAGGCTTTTGTAAAGCATCCTCAAGAGCATGAAAACCTAATAGCAGATTGCTACGGTCAAAAAAAATCCCTTCTAACTTAATAGAGGGGATTTTTCAAAAAGAAGCACTTGAAGATTTATTTCTTCATATAAACCTTGTTACCTCCTTTATCAAGGTAATAATTGCCCCCTTTGGGTCCGGCATAAACTGTTTGACCATCAGGGCCTTTCATGCTATGGTTCACCTTGTCGCCCGTTATGGTTCTGGCGTCGGCAGGTTTTTTTTCAGCCTTTGGTTTTGCTTCAGCTGCCCTTTTCGGTTCAGCTTTACTGTCCGCAGTCTTTGCCTGTGTTTTTGTTTCAGAGGTCTTGGTTACCTCTTTTTTGGTGGTCTTGGTTTCCGCTTTTGTTCCTTGAGCCTGTGCACCAAAAGCAATAAGTACAGCTACCAGCAGTAGCGAGAAATTTCTAATCGTTTTCATTTTGTTTTGTTTTTTTATTATTCCAAAATCGAAATAATCATTCAAAAGTAAATCGTGTCTTTTATTAAATATCATCTTTAACTTTCGTTAACTCATAAAGGCATTTGAAAAGCTACAAAATCTCCTTCCCGTTTTTAAAGAAGACCCGGCTTTCGAAGTCTCAAATTCTCTCCTGACTTAACCGCCAAACAAAGATTTTTCACTTTTCGGAAAATTATTTTGAGAGTTTTTTACCCATTGCCTATTTGCACAAGCCTATAACAAAGTTTTAGGAGCTGCCTCTCGGTTTTGAAAGATCCATAACAAATAACAAAAAAAGAGGCTGCCTCCAAGCGAGACAACCTCCTAAACTTTAATTTGTGGTTGGTTGATTACTTTTGGGTGCAGACGCCCGACTTGATAACGCCGTCTTTCCAAGTGACCCAACTTACACCGCCAACAGCATTATAATTGCTTTTGCATATTTCCGTGCCTGAACAATCAACGCAATCTGCGCTACTACAAGATGACATTCCTGCTGTCAAAAAACAAAAGGCAATAGCTGTAAAGAGAAACTTTTTCATGGAGGATAGGTTTGGTTGATTAATGCTACAAATATATTCAGGTAAATTATATTTCACTCTTTCAGGACGGGTATTTTTTATCCAAACAAAGTACACAAGGGTTTTACCTGTTAGTGATCCAAAACAAGGAAATCTCCTGCTCTTTTTGACCAATATTGATAAAAACGTTGGCCTTCTGCCATAAAAAAAACCCGTTGACCAGAATAGACCAACAGGTTTTCACCAAACCATTTCTAGAATGATATTAAGACTTCTTTCGCGCAGGTGCTTTTGCCTTTTTAGGTTTTGGCGCAGCGGTTGTCTTTGTCTTTAGCTGTTTTTCCATCTGCATGACCTTTTTTTGCAACTTGCCTACCTCAGCAGAAGTCATTTTTACAAAATCGTGAACCGCCTTATTGTATTTTGCTTCAATTCCGGGCCGATTTTCCTCCACCTTCTTTACGGCACTGGCCACAAGCCTTCTGCCTTCTGCCTCACTCATTTTACCATTTTTTATCATTTCGTTCACCGATTTCTGCATCGCATCTGCAGCATGGGAAGCTAATCCTACACCTGAGTAAAAATATTTTTTCAGTGTTTCTTTGATGTCATTATTGTTTGCCATGATTTTTTAGTTTTTATTGGTTTAAAAATACAAATTTATTGCACAACAAAAAAGCCGAAGCATTTTATCCAAAAATGATCTTTCTGATGCCCTCATACCAAGATTTCTACCCGATGCACCGGAAGAAAGTACAATATAAGGCGAGGCCGTACGTCTGGTTTATGTGCTAAAAGCGGGCAGAAATGGCTGATTATGTAAAAAACAAAAATAAATATGCGGTCTGCTCTTGATTTTAGTGGCACATTGGACGTATATTGCAGTGGGTTTGGGAAAAATTCTATTTTCGCGCACTCTTTTTGGGGTGCCCGTTTATCATATCGGATTGAAAAAGTTATAATCAAATAATACATGAGACAGTTAAAAATATCTAAATCAATCACCAACCGGGAGAGTCAATCTATTGAGAAGTATCTTCAGGAAATCGGGAAAGAAGACCTATTGACACCTGAAGAGGAAGTGGATCTGGCCAGAAGAATTCGTGCCGGAGACCAGACCGCTCTGGAGAAGTTGACCCGCGCCAACCTGCGTTTCGTAGTTTCGGTTGCCAAGCAGTATCAGAACAACTCTCTGTCACTCAATGACTTGATTAATGAAGGGAACTTGGGTTTGGTGAAAGCAGCTCAGAAGTTTGATGAAACGCGCGGGTTTAAATTCATTTCTTATGCCGTTTGGTGGATTCGCCAATCTATTCTACAGGCATTGGCAGAACATTCTCGTATGGTGCGCCTTCCTTTAAATAAGGTGGGATCTCTAACTAAAATCAATAAGATATTCTCTGAATTAGAGCAAAAGTTTCAACGGGAACCAACACCCGAAGAGGTAGCTATTGTCCTCGATATCACGGTGGAAGAAGTTGAAGCGACTCTGGGCATTTCTGCCCGCCACGTTTCAATGGATGCCCCTTTCACCGATGGAGAGTCGAATGCGTTGATTGATGTATTGGAAAACTTCAATGCAGAGAAGACGGACTTGCACATGGATTATAAGGATTCTTTACGAATAGAAACCGAACGCACCCTTGCTTCACTCACAGATCGTGAAAAGGAAGTGATTAAACTGTTCTTTGGAATCGGGGTAGAACACCCGATGACTTTGGAAGATATCGGCGAGCAGTTGGGCATCACTCGGGAGCGAATCCGTCAGATTAAAGATAAGGCAATCACCAAACTTCGTTCTCAATCGCGCAGCAAATCGCTGAAGGCTTATCTGGGACAATAAAAAATTAGGTTAATTATTGACGATACCCTGCCAAATGGCGGGGTATTTTTTTAGGATTTATTGCTCGTCCCAAATACCGCCGGCCTCCTCGCATATCTTTTTCGATTCTCGATAGGTACGGCTATCGTCCTTTTTGCACATTTTATTGCTTTCCATTCCTGCAATCTTGCAAACAGCACATTTGCTACACGATGAAAGGAACGTATTGATACTGATAAAGATGAGGATCGCGATAAGAATTCGTTTCATCATGGTTTAATTGCTGCGCAAGAATAATCAGACGGCTGGAAACATCTGCATGTTCAATTCATGAATTCTTGTGGATTATGGGGAAACTGTCTGCTAACTGGGTTCTACCTTTTCAGTTTGGGCAGCAAATTGCATGTCGTACAGCCTACGGTAATATCCGTTTTGGGTGAGTAATTCATCATGGGTGCCAAACTCTTTTAGTTCCCCCTTATCCATTACCGCAATTTTATGTGCCTTGCGGATAGTAGATAGACGATGGGCAATCACGATAGATGTTCGTCCTTTCACTAGGGTTTCGATAGCATGTTGAATCAGTTCTTCGCTTTCTGAATCAATTGAAGAGGTGGCCTCGTCCAGAATTAGGATGCGCGGATTGAAAACCAGCGCACGTACAAATGAAATCAATTGCCTTTGTCCCATCGAGAGGGTGGCTCCGCGCTCTCTCACCATATAATCATAGCCGCCCGGAAGCCGGGAAACAAAACCATGCGCCCCGACCAATTTAGCCGCATGTTCCACCGTTTCTTTGCTGATGTTCTCGTGCCGCAGGGTAATATTATCATACACCGTGCCCGCAAAGAGAAACACATCCTGCAAGACCACACTCATCTGCGAACGTAGGGCGGATAGCTTATACTCCGTAATGTCCACATCGTCTATTTTAATTTGCCCTCGGTTGATGTCATAAAATCGTCCCAAGATGCTGATGGTGGAGGTCTTGCCAGAGCCGGTAGCGCCGACAATCGCCAAGGTCTCTCCCGCCTTTACTTCAAATGAAATATTCTTGAGTACATAATCCTCGGCGCTGTATGCAAACCATACCTTTTCAAAGGATATTTTGCCGCTGATAGAAGTCGGATCAAAGATTCCATTATCGGGAATAGTTTCCTCCTGATCCATCAACCTGAAAACCCGATCAGAGGCTACGATGCCTCGTTGAATCACGTTTACCTTATCTGCAATAAAGCGCAGTGGACGGAACAACATATTGATGAGTAAAAGAAATCCGGAAATAATTCCCACCCCCTTTATATCCAATGGATTTTCATGGAATATTCCACCGCTCAACACTTCATTAGATGCCATCCATACCATGCAGCCAATAGCTATTGCCAAGCAGATTTCTACCGCCGGGAAAAATAGCGAGTAGTACCAAATGCCCCGGATAGTGGCATCTCTTAAAGACTGATTAATAGCTTCAAACTTTGCCTTTTCCTTTTCCTCTACTCCGAAAATCTGGATAATCCGCATACCGGTGATACGCTCTTGTAAAAATGCATTCAGCCGAGCTATTTCTATGCGCTCCTCGTGAAAAGATCGCTTCACCCCTTCCTGAAACCAGCGCGCGAACCACAGCAACAGAGGCAACACCGCCATACTTGCCAGCGCCACTTTCCAGTTCACAAAAAGCATCGCAACTACCACCGTCACAATCGTTAATATATCGGCCACAATACTAATTAGCCCCTCGCTGAATGTATCGTTCACCGCCTCGATGTCGGTGATCGTGCGCGTAGTCGAGGTACCGATGGGCGTATTGTCAAAATACTTCAGTCGCGAATGAATGATATGTTCATACACCCGCAGGCGCATATCCTTCACAATACTCTGCCCCAACCAAGCCGTGATGTAATTGAAAAAATAACGAAGGATAGATTCCGTGATTAACAATACCACCATCCATATCGTTGCGAGTTTCAGCATTTCAAAATCAAAATGCTCGCTGGTGATAAAATGATCCGTCGCATAAATGATAATCAACGGCCGTCCGATGGCAATCAGCGCAAGCAACACCGACATAACCATCGCAGTGTAAAACACCAGCCGATAGGGGTCCGCCAAGCGAATAATCCTGTATAGCAGGCTGAAATCAATAAGGGGTTGGGATTTATTTTCTGTCACGGGCGGCGAAGGTAATGGACAATTGGAAATTATCAATGAACAATTTACAATTACCAATGAATAATTTTCAATGAACAATGAACTATTTACTTGGAGATTAAATTGCTCTTTAATTTAAGTCAAAACAATCTTCCATTGATTTATGATTGTTCCTTTAGACAATCTATTAGATTAGTTAAGCTGGTTCGAGTACTTGCCCGGACCTTGCGCCAAAGGGTAAATCTCTCCCCTATTTCATAATTCAAAAATCTTTTCTGAAATTTGAATTGGCTCATTTAATTGGGCTAACCACAGACAAAACAAAAGATGACACGGTATGAAGCCCCGACCGCCCGATTTTATTGAGCGTCTTGAAGTGTTTGCTATCGAGCGCCTCTCCGAACCGGAACATTACAACAGTTCCGCCGTCGCAGGTTTGTTTTCCGCTGACCCGAGAACCGTCCGCAAGTGGATGAAAGAACTGGTGGCGATGTGTCCGAATGATTATCTGCGCCGGTTTCGCATGGAGGTAGCGGCGGTGCTGTTGCGCGGGGCACTCGATGTAGCACTGCGCGATGTGTGCCACGCAGTAGGCTTGCAAGAAACCGATAAGTTTTGTCACCGGTTCAAATCCTATTTCGGAATGATGCCTCTGGCCTATCGGAATCTCTATCGCGAAGAAAATTTCTCGAGGGTTTATGTCCTTCGCGGCGGTTTATGCTTCACTTTATCTCGTAATAATTTTAAAATTCGTGTATTGCGTGGCGGCGGCAACTGACTGTATTTTTGATTTCTAAATTCTAAAAACTATGGCAAGCAATACAGAAACCGGACATGCACTCAACATCTCTAACTTCAAACTTATTTATGACAAATGCCTGGGCCTGGGCGGCACTTACAATCCCAGCAATCCCATCATCAGCCTCCCCAGCCTCTTTGCACAATGGGGCGCAGCGGATGGGCAACAAAACAATCTGAACGGAGCTTTATCTAATGCCAAACCCCTCATCAATGCCCGTCGCTTAGCGTTTGAGCCGCTCGACATACTCATCACCCGCACGTTGAATGCTCTCAAGGCTTCGAACGTGGACAAAGAAATTATTGCGGATGCCAAAGGATTGGCAGATAAAATCAGGGGACACAAAGTAGAGCATCCTCAACCCGAAAACCCGGAAAATCCCGAAAATCCAAACCCGGAATGGGTGAGCAACAGCCACTTGAGCTTCGTGCAGCGCGTCAATAATTTCCGTCAGTATATTGATTTGCTGCTCGCAACACCAAACTATATTCCCAACGAAAGCGACCTGATGACCAGCAGCCTCAACACACTTTACACCACGCTCAAAACCATGAACGATGATTTTGGTACGAATGTGGTGGTGCCGGTTGAAACAGTGCGCAACAGCCGTAACCATTTACTCTATGACCATGAAACCGGTGTGGTGGATGTTTCTTTGAAAGTTAAAGATTATATCAAAAGTATTTTTGGCGCTACGGCCAACGAGACACATCAGTTTACGAGTATTAAATTGACCAGAATCGGCAAAAACAATCAATAAGCAGGACATCATCTGATTTGAAAAATACGGCAGCCTTTCTGTATCAACAGAAGGGCTGTTTCTTTTTAGCGAATGGAGAAACGACTAAACCTTTCAGCAGTTTGGAAGGCGCAGTTGGCAGTTTGAAAGACCCAGCAGGCAATTTGAAAGCACAGGTAAGCAATTTGAGAGGTGCGGTAGGGAGTTTGATAGAATGTGTAAGCTATTTGATAAGTGTTGTTGTGAGTTTGATAGAACATGCAGGCTCTTTGATAAAACATGTAGCCTATTTAATAGATCATGTAGGCAGTTTGAACGGTGCAACCGCCAAAATGACAGGTTATGTTGCCTGTTTGAAAGAAAAACAGGGGGGGGCAGAAAAAAAGGGGACATTTTGGCAAGGAATGGGGGTATAGGGATATTGACGAACCAGCTCCGTCTTTTCCTCTGGAATGTGGCTCGTATTTGGTTTGATGATGAGTGGCTCAAACCTTACATCAAATCCTTCGACTTCATCCTCCTCCCCTGCTTTTTTTCGGAATGAAGTTTCTTGTTTTTGCGAATCCTTGCTTTCACCGCTTTGGGAACTTTGGTGGCGATGCGCTTCTTTTCTTTTTTGAGCGCTTTTTCAAGCAGCGTATAAAATTTGAGGATGGCTCTTTCTTTGTTGGTGGATTGGGAGCGGGTTTCGCTGTTGGTGAGGCGCAATTCGCCTTCGTCGTTGATATAGGTTTTCAGCTTTATGAAAACCTTTTCTTTTTCGGCATCGCTGAGCAAGGTGGTGGCTTGCACATCAAAAATCAACTCCACCTTGGTTTCGGTTTTGTTCACATGCTGTCCGCCCGCGCCGCCGCTGCGGCTGGTGCGAAAGCTAAATTCGGGAAGAAAGTTCCGGTTCTTCAAAAGCATGGTGCAAAAATAACAGATGCCAAATTTAATCTCGAACTTAAAACTTTATCCTTTAATCTCGTGCTGTGAAATATCTCACCCGCACCATTTGGGTTCTGTCGCTCGTCAGTTTGTTTAACGACGTTTCGAGCGAAATGCTGTATCCGGTGATGCCTTTGTTTTTGGCCAGCATTGGTTTCTCGTCGGTCATGATTGGTTTCTTAGAAGGTTTGGCCGAAGCCACCGCCGGATTGAGCAAAGGTTATTTCGGGCGTTGGAGCGATGCCAGCGGAAAACGATTGCCTTTTGTGCAGATTGGATATTTGATGAGTTCGGTATCTAAACCTATGATGGTGTTGTTTACAAATCCGCTATGGATTTTCAGCACCCGCACCACCGACCGCTTGGGCAAGGGCGTGCGCACCGCCGCCCGCGATGCTTTGTTGTCGGACGAAAGCAGCGCGGCAAACAAAGGCAAGGTGTTTGGTTTTCATCGCGCGTTGGATACCACCGGTGCAGCTATCGGCCCGGCTTTTGCCTTGGTGTTTCTGATTTATTTTCCCGGCCAATACAAATGGTTGTTTTTGCTGGCTTTTATTCCTGCGCTGCTCAGCGTGTCGCTCACTTTTTTTATCAAAGAAAAAAAGCGGGCGCCGAAACAGGTTTCTTCGTTTCGCTTATCGCAGGTGTATGATTATCTAAAAGAATCCTCCACCGATTACCGAAAGATGCTGACGGTATTGTTGCTGTTTGCACTCTTCAATAGCTCCGACTTGTTTCTGTTGATGAAACTAAAAGCCGGTGGACTGAGTGATAGCTACGTCATCACTTTTTACATTCTCTACAATCTGGTTTTCGCGCTTGCCGCTTTTCCGGTGGGTTATATTGCTGACCGGATAGGCTTGAAAAAAATGCTGGTAGTTGGTCTATTGATTTTTGTTCTGGTCTATGCGGGTTTCGGTTTCAACGAAACATTTATCGGATATATGGTCCTGATGTCTTTGTACGGAATCTATGCCGCTTGTACGGATGGCATATCAAAAGCGCTCATCAGCAATATGGTTCCCAAAAAAGAAACCGGTTCGGCCATAGGCACTTACTCTGGTTTAAGTTCGGTGATGATTTTGCTCGCCAGTTCCTTAGCCGGTTTAATCTGGCATTATGTCTCGCCACAGTTTATGTTTCTATTCAGTGCATCGGGAGTTTTATTGGTGGTGGCGCTCTTGATGTGGTTGAAGATTGAAATGAAGAACCACGCCGAGCCACCTCTGGAAACAGCAGGGAATAGATAAACTGCTTCCTGATTTAACCGCTATTTGTATTTTCATTCCTCATGCTTAAAATCTTTAAATCTTCCGCCGGTTCAGGAAAAACCTATACATTGGTTAAAGAATTTTTATTGCTGTCGCTAAAACAACCGGACAAATACAAGCATATCCTCGCCATCACCTTCACCAACAAGGCGGCCAATGAAATGAAAGAGCGCATCATCCTCGCGCTGGAGCAAATCAAGAACCGGCATGAAAAAGTAAAGAAGCTGACAGAAGAATTGGCGGAAGAATTGGCGATTGATAATGATGAAGTAGTGAAGCGAGCGGGCAATGTTCTGCGAAGCATCCTGCATAACTATTCCGATATTTCGGTGAGTACGATTGACAGCTTCACGCATCGCATCATCCGTTCTTTTGCACATGATCTGCACTTGCCCATGAATTTTGAGGTGGAGATGGATAGGGACAAACTGCTGAACGAAACTATCGAGATATTGATGGACCGGTTGAGCGAGGAAGATGACCAAGTGACAAATGCCATCGTCGAGTTTGCCGAATCGAATATTGAGGAGGGCAAGAGTTGGAATCTGGAACACAGTCTGGTTAATCTAGGCAAAGAGCTTTTTAATGAAGATGCCTATCCGCATTTGGAAAAGTTAGCGGGGGTAGAATTCAGCGAACTAAGGCAGCAGCGCGAAGCACTGAATAAGTTTATCGCATTGTTTGAAGCCAAACTTTTCGCTGAAGGGAAAAAAGCATTTGACCTGATATTGAATTCCGGTCTAACGTCCAAACATTTCTACTATGGCGACAAAGGCATCTTTGGTTTCTTCTCAAAATATGCCAATGGAGAATTTCCCAATGCTCCGGTTGGCAATTCTTATGTACTCAAAACTATTTCGGAAGATAAATGGACGGGCAGCAAATTAAGCGAAGCCGACCTGCAAATGGTGGAGGGCGTTAAAAGTGCGCTCACCATACATTATAACAACATTGCAGAGTCTTATAGTAAACAAGGCTCCGATTTTGAACTGGCGCGTTTGCTCTTGCGCAATTTCTATTCTTTCATCCTGCTAACAGACATTCAAAAGCTGATGAATGAATACAAGAAGGAGAACAACATCCTGCATATCTCCGAGTTTCAGAAAAAAATTCATGCTATTGTGAAAGAACAGGATGCGCCCATCATCTATGAGCGCATCGGCGAGTGGTATGACAATATCCTGATTGATGAACATCAAGACACTTCTGAACTTCAATGGCAAAATCTTCTGCCCTTGATCGAGAATTCGCAATTCAAAAGTGAAGACAGCCTCGTGGTGGGCGATGGCAAGCAAGCGATTTATCGTTTCCGTAATGGTAAAGTGGAACAGTTCGCAATGCTGCCAGACATCTATGGCAGCGATAAAGACATGCTTTTGAAAGAGCGTGAAGTGGCGATTCAAAACTATGGAACCGAATTGCATAATCTCGCTTTCAATTATCGCAGTCGAAAGGAGGTAGTGAATTTCAACAACCGCTTTTATGATACGCTCTCTGAATTGCCGGAACTGAAGAACAAGAGCATCTATTTAGACCATGCACAAAAGCAAGGTAGAAACGAGGAAGGCGGATATGTGAGTATTGAATTTCTGAATGAAGAAGAAAATGATTTGGATGAACAACGCTGTCGCCGCGTGGAGGAAATCATTGAATCATCAAAAAACAAAGGATATTCACTGAAGGATATTGCTGTGCTTACGCGCAGCAATATCCACGGAACCATCATCGCATCCTATTTGATTGAAAAAGGGATACCGGTGGTTTCTTCCGAGAGCTTGTTAATCAACAACTCGCCCAAAGTGCAATTGATTCTTTCTACGCTTAATTACTTCGACCAGAAAGAAAATCACATTGCCCGAGCTGAAATGGTTTACTATATCCATCTGCTGTTATTGAAGAAAGAATTCCGCTTTGAACAATTCAATTTTAAAAGCAGCGATACGGCTTTTGAGGAAAACATCTCGAAACTCTTGAGTAAGGAGTTTCACACTTATGATTTTATCAGCTATTCCTTGGTGGACCTGCTGCATGAACTATCGGTGTTTTATGGGCTGATGGAGGAAGACCCTTTTCTACAATTCTTTTTGGATGAAGCAATGGTTTTTGCTTCGCGCAATCGCAGCAATATCCGCGAGTTTCTCGGCTGGTGGAACGAAGTGAAATATAACCGTAGTATCATTTATCCCGAAACGCTCGATGCTGTTAAGATTATGACGTTGCATAAATCAAAGGGTTTGCAGTTTCCGGTGGTTATTATGGCCGATGCCGACTGGCCACAGAAAAATTCTAAGAAAAACTTCTGGATAAATATTGACAAGCCTTGGCTCAAAGGTTTTCATACCGGTATTCTTCCAGTGAGTAAGGATGTGCTTGAAACAGAATACGCCACTTTGTATGAAGAGGAAGATGCCAATTCTTTTCTGGACTTGCTTAACCTGGTTTATGTTGGCACCACCCGACCGGAGGACATGCTTTACATCCTTTCTACCGAACCGAAAAAGGAACCGGAGAAAAATAATTCTGTCACCGCCCTGCTTATCAATTTTCTAAAGTTAAATGGAAGTTGGGATGGATACAAGGTGTATGAGTTCGGTGATGTGAATAGCGTCAAAGTGCAAAAAGACAAAAAGGGAAGCGAATTAAGTATTTATGAAAAGCAAAAAGTAAAGAGTGCGTCGCGCGAAGCGAAACAGATAAGCATCCGAAAAAATTCCCAGCTACTTTGGAATGAAGAAAAGGTAGAGAAGATAAACCGAGGCACCCTGATGCACGAAGTTTTGAAACAGGTGAAATATGCAGCAGATGTCCCCAAGGTATTAAACAAGATGTTCAACGAGGGCTTGATGAATGAAAAAGAGCGAAAAGAAATGAGTGATGATATAATCGCCCTAATGAATCAGGATTTAATCCGCATTTATTTCCAACCTCCTTTCAAGGTGATTAATGAACGAGGATTTCTCTCTCCAAAGTTTACTAGGATTCCCGACCGGGTGGTAATTGATGGAGAACAGGCTATTGTGATTGATTATAAAACCGGAAAGAAAAAGAATGAGCATATCCAACAGTTAAATGATTATGCTTCGGAGTTGATGAAGTTCGGTTTCAAATGGGTGAAGAAGTTTTTGGTCTATACGGAAGATAAAACGGTAGAAGAAGTCTGATGGAAAAGTTTCTGGCCAAAACAGCCAAGTATATTCTTTCGAAGCATGGAAACAATCTGAGCGGCGTCACTGTTCTGATGCCTAATCATCGTTCTTGTGTTTATTTCCGTCAGGCATTGAAAGATGCTTCTGGAGAAACTATTTGGGCTCCTGATATTACCACCTTGCAAGATTGGGTATATGACAAGAGTGAACTGGCACTCATTGAGTCTTTAGAACAAACAACGGAGTTGTTTGAAGTTTATCGCGCCAAAGGTGGTGAAGAAACATTGGATGAATTTATTCCTACTGCGCAAGTAATGCTCAGTGACTTTAATGAAGTGGATTTGCAATTAGCAGAGGCTAAGCCTTTCTTTAATTATCTCGAAAAGCTGCAATCGCTGAAAGTATATGAACCAGCGACGGAACTTTCCGAGTATTCACTGCGTTACAAAAAATTCTGGCATACTTTCCGTGAACTTTATTTCGCTTTGCGCGAAAGACTGCTGGAACAGAAGAAAGGATATTCGGGTATGATTTACCGCGATGTGGCAGATAAAATGGAGTCCATGTCCATCGGCATGGAAGAAAGAATTTATCTCGTAGGTTTCAGCGGTATGAATAAGAGCGATGAAAAAATAATCAAAGTCCTGCTCGATAAAGGTATCGCTGAAATCATCTGGGATTCGGATAAGTATTATGTAGATGATGAGTTTCAGGAAGCTGGTTCTTTTTTTAGGAAGTATAAAAAGCAATTTAGAATAGACGATAGTGGCTGGAAAAATAATTTGATTGCTTCTGCTCCCAAAAACATCCATATCGTCGGTGTGGCGAAAAACATCGGTCAAACAAAAGTGACGGCTGATATTCTCGTCAACAAGCTCAAATTAAATGAAGAGACGGAAAAGGAAACAGCGGTGATTGTGTTGGACAATAAATTACTGAATCCACTTCTCTCTGCCATTCCTGAAAATATTTCGGCTTTGAATATTTCTATGGGTTTTCCCTTGCAGGAATCTTCCATAGCTGAGTTACTAAAGTCTATCTTCTCGCTTCATGAAAACATAGAGCGCTTCAAGGCCTCCGGTCGGCAGCTTCGCTATTATTATCGCGACATTTTTGATTTACTCCATCATCCTTACGTGTCTTATCTCATTCCCGATAAAAAAGCAGTGAGCATTTTTGTTCAACGCATCCGGGAATTTAACCGCATGGTGGTGAGCCATAAAGAACTGGCAGATGTTTTTAAGGATAGTGAGTTTGAAAGAGTATTCTGGTTTACGGAAAATTCGCAGGAATATCTCGTAAAGCTTTTAGAACTTGTTGATTCCCTGAGAATTCATTTTCTGAAAGCCACCCGTTCACAGAAGAGAGATTTGAGTGTGGATGTGGAGTTGCTGTTTCATATCAACAACACGCTGAAGAATCTTCAAAACATTTTGCAGGAAAACAAATCAGAACTAAATACAAAATCACTCCGCAAACTCCTGATGGAAAATATCCGTTCGGTCCGCGTTCCTTTTGACGGCGAACCGATACGAGGTTTGCAGATTATGGGTATGCAGGAAACCCGCTGTCTGGATTTTAAAAACATCATTATTCTGTCCATGAATGAGGGGATTTTCCCTTCTGGCAAAAAGCAACACACTTATATTCCCTACGAAATGCGCAGGGAATTCCTCACGACACATCAGGAAGCGGATGCTGTTTCCGCTTATTTGTTTTATCGCCTCTTGCAACGAGCAGAAAATGTTTACCTGCTCTACAACACCGAAAGCGATGAAATGGGCGGGGGAGAAAAAAGTAGGTTCCTTCTGCAATTACAACATGAATTGAAAGAAGCCAATCCAAAAGCCATTATTAATGATTTGGTTTATTCCGTTGACCCACCGCCTCATATACCGGATGACAAGATTTCCATCGTGAAAGATGAAGTCCTGCTGAAATCATTGCTTTCAAATCTTTCATCGCGGGGCATTTCACCTTCTGCTATCAATACCTATATCAATTGTTCGCTGCAATACTACCTCCGTTACATCGCAGGGTTGCGGGAACAAGATGAAATCGAAGAAAGCATTGAGGCCGCCACGCTGGGTTCGGCGGTGCATGATGTTTTGGAGAAACTTTATCAGGATGTTTTGGGCAAAGAACTTTCGGTTGACTTCGTGAAAAACATTGCCAGTCAGAAAGAAATCATAGACCAACTCTTGCGCCAATCTTTTGCCGAGCGCTTTGATGATGAATCTTTAAAGCGTGGCAAGAACTATCTGCTCTACCGGGTTTGCTTAAAGCTAATCCGGGAATTTCTAAAGCAGGAACAAAGCAATCTCCAGATGCTGGATGATTCCGGCAGTTCAATGAAATTGCTTTTGCTGGAAAGCGATATGGAACAGGTGCTGACCGTTAGTGGTCACCAAGTAAAAGTGAAAGGCAAGGTGGACCGGGTGGAAGAAAGCAGCGGCATTGTCAGCGTAGCCGATTATAAAACCGGCGGTCAAAAAGGTATCAGCATCACCAGTGATAATTTTCCTTTGTTGGCCACCGATCCCAAATATGCCAAAGGAGTTCAGTTAATGACTTATGCCTGGCTTTACTGGAAAAGCAAAGGTTCGCCCGACGTCCGCCTTCGCTCCGGTATTTACTGGTTGAGAAATTCTCCTGGTGGATTTGATTCCTGGAAGATTGACAAAAATGATATTCTGAATAGGGAAATCTTAGGGAGCTTTGAAGAACTACTTCAAAGTGTTTTATCCGAATTGTTAAATCCCGAAATCCCTTTTACCAAAACACCAGATATTAAGCGCTGCGAATACTGCGAGTTTGCACGCATTTGCCGGAGGGACTAAATTCTTTTACTAAAAATTGACGTAAGTGCTGAAAATGCGGATAGCGATAGCCAGAAGCAACACGCCAAATAATTTTTTTACCGCTGCCAATATCGCGTCACCCAGCTTTTCCTCTATCCAGTCGCTGGCACACAGCACAATAAAGACAATCGCCAGATTAATGACAATGCCTGCCAGAATTTCAAAAGGATTATAAACGGAACGAAGCGAGAGAATAGTAGTAAGCGTACCAGAACCGGCGATAAGGGGAAAGGCGAGTGGCACAATATTTCCTGATCGCGCATCTTCGGGGTTAGCGCGGAAAATATTTATGCCCAAAATCATTTCCATAGCTAAAACAAAGAGCACAATAGAGCCCGCCAATGCGAAAGAGCGGACATCTATACCCATAAAGCCAAGAAAAGTCTCCCCCACAAAAAGGAAAAATACCATCAGTACTCCCGACGCTACGGTAACCAATAAAGGACGGAAGTGGGGAACATGTTTTTTGACAGAAATAATTATCGGCAAACTGCCGATAATATCCACAACGGCAAATAAAGTAAGAGTAACCGTCAGGATACCTTTAAAAGTAAGCATTGGGGCGAAAATAGAAAACTAAAAGCCTTATGTGCCGGAGTTTTTCAGTATGCTCGAGGTAACTTCCCAAGGATATTGCGACAGAAATTTTTCGCGTTTTACACGGATGCGCTCCTGCCTCCAAGCATGAAACCCATCCACAAATTTCTGAGGATTGCTCGTTCCTTCCAGTTTGCAGAGTTTGCGCAAAACAGGTACATCTATCTGATCCGTGTAAGTCTGCAACATATAATCCAAAAACTCTGCATCGTCCACCGGAATGCTTAAGGCAAGAGAATAGTCCTTTAAGTTGTCATGAGGTAGCCACTTTTTAATGTATTCGGGCGTACGTTCGCGCACCATAACCCCGAAGTATCCGGGGTGTTCATGGTTACCTAAGAAGTGAGCATATTGTATTCCATCCTCATCCAGATTCTGCAACATATCCTGAAGTTCTTCCCTGTTCATATCTCAAAGTTTTTTGGTTAATGAAGTTTAAATGTAGGTCTTTCTATCAAATGAATGAAAATCTATTTATAAACATATTAACTCCTCGGGTCTGTATTGGCTATTTTCTGTTTTTTAAACCTTGGCCCCTAGCAAAAAAGATGATGCAAAATAGGCGAGTAACTCAATAGACTTCCTTCATCATTCAAAGATAAGGGCACACAGAAGTCATGAGATGTTTATAGCAAATAAGGTAACAGTAAAGGACAGCCAAGAAGTTGTTACAAATTATCGAGTTTCGAGTATTAGCAGGTTTATGTATTAAAATATCGCATCGGACATTTCGTCATAGATATTGACAAATTGTTTATAAAAAATTTCTTAGCATGGTAATTGTGGTTACCATTGCTCATTAAAATAAAAGATAAAGAACATGATGGGGATTTATGTAATTGTAATTGTTTTCATGGTGTTGAGTTGGCTGGTAGGCTGGAGGCTGAAGAGCAAGTTCAAACAGTACTCCGAGGTGACTTTTCGCGGCGGGATGACAGGTGCGGAGGTGGCTGCCAAGATGTTGGCAGATAACAATATCGCGGATGTCAAGGTTATATCGGTAGAAGGTCAGTTAACGGATCATTATAACCCATTAGATAAGACGGTGAACCTCTCGCCAGAAGTTTATAATGGGCGGAGTGTAGCAGCGGCGGCGGTGGCAGCGCACGAGTGCGGCCATGCAGTGCAACACGCCCGGGCTTATGCTTGGCTGGGTTTACGTTCTAAGTTGGTTCCATCGGTCAGTTTTGCTTCTAAGTATATGCAGTGGATTTTGTTAGCAGGAATTTTAATGGTTCAGTTTACTCCGATACCACTTATTATAGGTATTGCATTGTTTACGATGATTACAGCTTTTTCGTTCGTCACGTTGCCCGTTGAATTTGATGCTTCGAATCGCGCACTAGCTTGGTTAGACTCATCTGGCATTACTACTTCGCAGGAGCATGAAATGGCAAAAGATGCGCTGTGGTGGGCTGCCATGACTTACGTGGTCGCTGCACTGTCTGCTCTGGCAACACTACTATATTACATATCCATCTTGCTGGGAAGGAGAAGGGATTAGAAAATGGAGGATTGCAGAGTTCGGATTGCATTAGGTCTGAAATTCACCGTGCTAAATCCGCAGTAGAAAAAAATCTATGCCATTTTGAGCCTGCTTCGTAATGGTTTATGAATGCAGCACGAAAATATTCTTTCCAAATACTTGCAAACTATGGAGCAGAAAGCTACATTTGCGCTCCTTTTTAAAAACAATAAATAGAAATTCAATATGAAATCACGCAGCTATAGCACCGTAACGGTGGCTGAAAAAGACGTGAAGCGCGAATGGTTCATCGTGGACGCCGAGGGCAAGACACTAGGAAGAATGACTTCCAAGATTGCTTCGGTACTTCGCGGGAAACACAAGCCCACTTTTACTCCAAACAATGATTGTGGTGACTATGTCATCATCATCAATTCAGCCAAGGTAAGAATGACCGGAAAGAAAATGACGGATCGTCCGCTGGTGCGCTATACCGGTCATCCGGGAGGACAGCGTCATGCCACTCCGCAAGAGATTATTGAAAAGAAACCTAACATGCTAATTGAACATGCTGTGAAAGGTATGTTGCCTAAAAGCCCGCTGGGAAACAGAATGTTTAAGAAACTTTTTGTTTATCCTAATGCCGAGCATCCGCACGCTGCACAAAAACCAAAATCATTATAAACCATGGAAAAAATTACCGTAGGAAGAAGAAAGGCCTCAGTAGCCCGCGCTTTGGTGAAGGCCGGCAAAGGCGTTATTACCATTAACAAGAAAGACCATCAGGATTTTTTCCCATTGGAGTATCTACAGAACAAAGTGGAATCTCCGATAAAATTGTCGGAAAGCGAAGGTAAGTTTGATATTGCCATCACAGTGTTTGGTGGTGGAACAAAAGGTCAGGCAGAAGCTATTTCTCTGGCTATTGCCCGTGCTTTGATCATTGATAATCCAGAGAAGAGACCCGTTTTGAAAAAAGCGAAATTGCTTCGCCGCGATGCCCGTAAAGTGGAGCGGAAAAAGACTGGTTTGCGCAAAGCCCGTAAGCAAGAACAGTATTCTAAGCGTTAATTATTGTTTCAAAAAAATAATCAGAAATATATCATGGAAAGAATTGACCATAAAGATTTATTGGAAGCTCAGGTTCACTTCGGTCACCTCAGAAGGAAGTGGAACCCCAAAATGCTGCCTTTTATCTTCGGCGAAAAGAAGGGGATTCATATCATTGACCTGAACCGTACTTCGGACAAGTTGGAAGAGGCAGCCTTAGCAGCTAAATCCATCGCGAAGAGCGGAAGAAAGATTCTTTTTGTTGCGACAAAAAAGCAAGCAAAGGAAGTGGTGAAACAAGCGGCTCTCCGTGTAGGAATGCCCTTTGTTACTGAAAGATGGCTGGGAGGTATGTTGACCAATTTCATGACCATTCGTAAGTCTGTAAAGAAAATGCAGAGCATTGAAAAAATGCTGGCCGATGGAACATTGGAAAGCGTTACCAAAAAAGAGAAGTTGGTATTGACCCGCGAAAAAGAGAAAATGGAAAAAGTATTGGGTGGTGTGGCTGCAATGGCCCGCGTACCGGCTGCTTTATTTCTGGTGGACATCATGCACGAGAATATTGCTTTGAAAGAAGCTCAGCGCTTAAACGTGAATACTATTGGAATCGTAGATACAAATTCTGATCCTACGAAAGTTGATTTTGCAATTCCCGGTAATGACGATGCAGCAAAGTCTATTGCAATATTGACCAACTATATCGCCGATGCAATTGCAGAAGGTTTGGCAGAACGTGCCGCTTCACAAGAAGGGATGGATGGTGCGGATTCAGAAGATGAAAACGCAGATTCACAATACGATGCAGACGGTGGTCTTGAAGAAGATGGCGGCAGCGATGCAGACAAGAAAGCAGCACCTAAGAAGCGTGCGGCTGGTACCGGTGGTCAAGGCAGAAGTCGGATTACTAGGGGCGCGCCAGGAGCGAAGAAGGTATAACATCAACAAGCTTAATGAAATGAGATGTGAGACTTCTTCAGTCAACATCTCATTTTTTTTTATAAAAACAGTAATTATTCAAATCATAAAAACAAGATAACATGGCAACAACGATCACAGCATCACAAGTAAATGAATTAAGAACCCTGACCGGTGCAGGTTTAATGGATTGTAAGAAAGCATTGACCGAAGCCAATGGAGATGTGCAGGCAGCGATTGACTATTTGCGTAAGAAAGGAGCTAAGGTGGCTGAACTTCGCGCAGGTCGTGCAGCGGCAGAAGGGGTGGTTATAGCAAAAACATCTGCTGACAACAAAAAAGGTGTAGCAGTATACCTTTCCTGCGAAACTGATTTCGTAGGAAAGAATGAGGAGTTTGTAAAGTTCGCAACCGCGATTGCAGACTTGGCACTTGCTAAGGCCCCTAAGACTCTGGAAGAATTGCTGGAACTTGATTTAAACGGCTCCACCGTCAAAGCACAAGTACAAGAGAAAGTTTCTGCTATTGGTGAGTTGATTAACGTATCGGCTTATGAAACCATTGAAGGAGAAAGCATCATCCCTTATAACCACATGGGAAATAAAATTGGAGTTCTGGTCGCTTTGAACAAGGGGCTGAATGATAATGTTAGTGCCGTTGGGAAGGATATAGCAATGCAAATTGCCGCTATGAATCCAATTGCATTGGATGCCAGCGCAGTTCCTGCAGATGTTTTAGCAAGAGAAAAGGCGGTGGCTCGTGAAAAGGCTGTAGCTGCCGGAAAACCGGAGAGTATTCTAGATAAAATTTCCGAGGGTGCGGCGAATACCTATATCAAGGAAAATACCTTGTTAACTCAGCCCTTTGTAAAGGATGGCAGCAAAACCGTTCAGCAAGTTCTTACTTCAGCTGAAGGCGGATTGACTGTAACGGCCTTCAAAAGAGTTGAAAGGGGAGCGGTAAAATAGTTCCAAAGATTGAACGAAATAAATCAATGCCGGAGAGAATCTCTTCGGCATTTTTATTTACGCCTGTTTGTTTTCAAATTCTTTAATGGCATCCACTAATATATCCACGCCATCTTCCGGCATGGCGTTATAAATCGAAGCCCGAAAGCCACCAACGGTGCGATAACCTTTAATACCAACAATTCCTCTTTCGGAGGTAAACTTCAGGAATTTTTCCTCTAAGGATTTATCCTTGATGGTGAAGCAAACATTCATCAGCGATTGATCCTCATCGTCTGCGGTTCCTTCAAAGATTTTGCTGGAGTCAATCACTTCATAAAGTTTTCTGGCTTTCCGTATGTTTCTTTCTTCTATTGCTTTTAATCCTTGTTGCTTAATCCATTTCAGAGTGAGATAAGAAATATAAACGGCAAAAGAAGATGGCGTGTTATACATAGAATCTCTCTCAATATGTAAACGATAATCCAGCATTTTAGGAATGGGTCTGTCCACTGTTCCTAAAATATTTTTGTTCACTACTACAATGGTGATTCCTGCTGCGCCAACATTCTTTTGAGCACTGGCGTAAATCAAATCGAACTGATTGAAATCCATCTGACGGGAAAAGATATCTGAACTCATGTCAGCCACAAGCCAAGAGCTTTGAGCTGCGAGCTGCGAGATAAAACTTGTCGTTAGTTGGGTTCCATAGATGGTATTATTGGTAGTCAGGTGCAAATACTTTGAAGAATCGGGCAGTGAGATATTCTTCGGTATGAAACGATAGTTCTCTTCTTTGGAGGAGCAAGCAATGTGAGCTTTTCCAAAAGTCAACGCTTCTTCCATTGCCAGATGCGCCCATTGTCCGGTTTCTAAAAAACAGGCCGTTTCGTCCTTACCTAAAAGATTCATTGGGACCATATAAAACTGAGAAGAAGCACCTCCTTGTAGAAATAACACTTCGTGGTCTTTATCCAAATCCATCAATTCTCTCACTAGATTTCGCGCTTCTTCCATCACCTGAATAAACTCCTTGCTGCGGTGTGAAATCTCCAGAATACTCAATCCCGTTCCGGCAAAATTCTGAATGGCTTCACCTGCCTTAACCACCACTTCAGGAGGAAGAATAGCAGGACCAGAATAGAAATTTATCTTTTTCATCCGACGAAATAGCTTCATCAATCTATCTCCACTACTTCCTGCTTAAAAACCGAGGCAATCTGGAAGGAGTTGGAAGTGAATAATATTTTCGGATTGGCATTTCGTTCTACATGATAATACATCCGGTTGAGCAACTGCGTAAGAATTTGAATTTGTTCATCATCCAATTTCTCGGAAAGTCCCTTAGCAAACTTCAACTCTTCTCCTTCTAATTTCTCAGAATGTCCACTGACGCAGATTAGCAAACACTCCCGAAGGAAGAACAGCGCATATCTGATAAATATCTTTTGATTTTCGCGACCCCATTTAGCTGCCTCCTCAATAAACTCGAATAAGTTTTCTGTATTGGCAGCAGAGGGTTTCATTTTCAGATTATAACAATAGCCCAACCATTTGCGCAAACTGGTATCGTTCGCATTTTCATGACCATCGGCCATAGAAAGTGCCGCATTAAAATTGCCATCCGCCATGCGCGCAATGCGTTGAGCAGCCTCATCAGATATTTCAAACTTTTGCAACAAGGCATTTTTGATAGAAGCATCGTCTATCCCATTCACCTTAATGATTTGGGTGCGAGAGAGAATGGTATTCAATATCATCTCTACATTTTCTACTACCAATATGAAGATAGTATCCGCAGGCGGCTCTTCAATCACTTTCAAGAGTGTGTTGCCGGTTTCTCTTAGATATTCCGCTAGCCAGATAATCTGAATTTTATAATCAGATTCATAAGTTTTCAAGCTCATCCGGCGGATGATTTCGTGACATTCTCGGACGGTGATATTTCCCTGCTGGTTTTCTGCGCCTATCTGTTTCAACCATTCATTGGCATTCATATATGGGTTCGATGTCAGAGCGTTGCGCCATTCGCTGATATAGTCGCTGCTGATAGGTCTTTCCGTCGGCTTCTTGGTGATGACCGGAAAGGTGAAATGTAAATCGGGATGAATGAATTTCTGATTCTTGATACACGAAGGACAATTGCCGCAGGAATCTTCCTCCTGTTTGTTTTCACAATGAATATATTGGGACAGTGCCAGCGCCAAAGCCAGTCCGCCGTTTCCTTCAGGCCCGGCCAACATCATTGCGTGAGGAATTCTTTCTCCACGCACTAATTTCATCAGGCGGTTTTTTATTTCCTCCTGTCCAACAACTTCTTTAAAGTGCATCTTGTTTTTCTATGGCGTGTAAAATCTCTTCCGACACGGGGCTCACCGCGTGTGAAAACACGCCAATTAGTTTTCCGTTTTCATCACAGAGATATTTCTGGAAATTCCACTTGACCTCACTATCTGCAAAGCCATTGAGTTTCTTCTGTGTCAAATACTGATACAGCGGATGCGATTCATGCCCCAATATTTTGATTTTAGAAGATTGGGGAAAGGTGACGCCATAGTTCAGCTCGCAAAATTGCTCCAGTTCCGCTTCGCTTCTCGGCTCCTGTCCGCCAAAATCGTTGCAGGGAAATCCAACCACTTCCACTTTGTCTTTAAAGTTTTGATGCAGTTCTTCTAGTTGGGCGTATTGCGGGGTATAGCCACATTCCGAAGCAGTATTAACCAATAAGATTTTCTTTCCCCTAAAAGCAGACAACTTTAGTTTGGCTCCTTTAATGTCCTTTAATTCGAAATCATAAACAGTTTTATTCATAGGGACAAAAATAGGGAATGATTTGAGGTGGGAAACTGGTACTGCAGTCAGCACCTTTACAAAATAGTGGAGGGGGGGGGGGGGGAAAGAAAAAAGTTCTCTTTTGTTGGGATAAGGGGAGGGAGGCAGAATCTTTCTTTTTGAACACTAAACAGCCTACTTGGGGGGCGTGTCCAACGTAATATCATCAGTACCTTCGTTGCGTTCATAAACCCTTTCGACCGTTCTCAAAACATCTTCTATCTCTTCAAGATTGGCACCCCGCTCTTCCGCACGTAACAAAGTCTGCGTTACGGTATCCCTGTCTATTCTTTGAGCAGCATTCTGATGGTGCTAAAGTCCCGGTCTGCCAGTTTCACGATATAGACTCCTTTGGAAAGATTTTCAATGCTGACCAGATTCCGATTTTCATTTAATTCCGATTGCAGCACCAACTCGCCGACGACATTAAATATTTGTAATTGACTATTTCCAACATTATTCAACACAACATTGAAATAGGATTTCGCCGGATTGGGATAAATGTCCATTTGATTATTTCCCCTCTTTTCTAAATCCAAGACAAGAGCCGTATCCTGAATCAAACGAATGGAGCTGCCATTTTGTAAAGGCCAAGGAGACCTGTAAATATCCTCATGATAGGTACACAAATGACGAAGCCAAGCGGTGGAATCATTCTGTAATGTAGAACTCCAAAATTGAGCGTTGCCGGTAGGCGCTTGAAAAGACGTGTAATGCCCTCCGGCGTTTAAATAGATTCGGTAGCCACTCCCCAGCGCTGAAAATCCACTTGAATTAGTCCCCTTGTTTTTTGAGAGTCCGGGGGCGGGGCAGCAATCCAAAGTCCAGTAAGTGGTTGTATCTGCCAGCTTCAGGGCATTTGCTTCTTTGGTACCTCTATAGTCCGCAAGGTTAGCTACCTGTGGAGGCATGCCCAAGAATATCTCCAGCTTTTTCCATTCAGCATCAGAAGGAATATGCCAGCCTTGAGGTGCAATGTTTCGCGGGTCGTTGACGACATACCAGTTATAAAGCCTTCCGTAAATATCTCCGTTTGCGGGCAGATTTTCATTATTACACCAAGCGCCCGTCTTTTGTGCCACCCATAAAACCGAGTCCTGAACTTCGGGTATTGCGTCGCCATTGCGGTAATGCGTCGCTTTTAAATTTTCCTTTAGCCACGTCTGAGTTCCGATTCGGACTGTCTGATAAACGTTGCCATCAATATCAGTAACCGTTTGAGAATATGCCAGCGTGCTGCAAAGGATAGCCACAGCAATCAGAATAGTTACGATCAACCTGTTCATCGGGATAGATTTAAACTTACATTCCGGCTTGTGCTCATTGTATTGGCTTGTCTGTAATCAAAAATAGCTCAATCTTTCTCAATTCTTTCTTTTTAGCGCGCCTTTACAAACGAACATCATCGGGATAAAAGAAACTCAATCCTTTACACAACGCACCGAATGTCCTCTTTCGAAGATCATTGAAGTTCTAGTGAAGTTATTCGCAGCGCTGAAAGCTCCCCAGTAATAAGCTTGCGAAGCATTATTCTCATTTATTGTACAACTCCAAAAGTTACCATTACTGCCCAAAACCCTATAATATGGTCCAGAAATTGGAGATATACCCATATAGCCACCTGGTAATGCGGAAAAGCCGCTACTGTTAGTAGCACCGTAATTTGGAGCATCCCATTCAGGAGATATAGCTTTAGCCTTGCCTCCTGCAACTAAATCGCCACCCAAATAATCCACCAGTTCCACAAACTCTGCATCAGAGGGCACATGCCAACCAACTGGGCAAACACCGGTAACACCGCTAGGGTTAGCTGCGGAGGTAGTGCCATTGGTCACTTCATCCCAGGAATATAGCCTGCCGTAGATAGCTCCATTAACCTGATCATCCTCATAAATATGGCCTGCTCCAGCCCAGTTGAGGTTCTTAGCCATCCACTTCTGTTCACCGATGCAAACCGTGGGATATTTTTGCCCATCACGGCTATCGGTGAGGGTATCGCTGCAATCACCATAGGCGTAGTTGTCGTCATAAAAGTGCTTTAAATGAAACTTTCCTAGGCTAGGTTGAACAGGTGCAGGTCTAAAAACCAAGCCGCCTCGCTGTGCCAGTATCGGAGATTCAAGGCTGCCGATTACAGCCCTTGCCACATTGATTTCTGTGTTGTTTTTAAGGTGAGCAATGCCTGTTGAATCACCATATCGGCACAGGTTAGCAATCAGCGAATCTTCCATTGCCTGAGCAGATTCTTCTTCAACGGGATTGGATGAACCACCTATTTCATATCCATATCCATAATAGCTTATCACTCCTTTGCTGCGCCATGCTTCGGGCATATTATTTACAGAGGGACCATCCGCTGTACAAGCGCTGTAGCAGTAGTTGCCAAAAACTACTGCACCATCCATTCTAAAGGAAGCATTGCGGATAAATTTATCGGTTACCAAATATATTGCTACTTTATCCCTAACCGTATAACCGTCCACTTCAATAGTAATATTGAACACCAATTCGCCATTTTCAAATTTTTCCAATGGAACACCCCCCTGGGTCTTGAGATAACCCAACACTTCTTCGCGCGTAAAGTGATGAGGTGGGGAACTACCCGATATAGTAAACAGCTTTCGAAGACAAAAGCCATTTCCGAGTCCATGTGTGTTCAAAATAACCAAGCCATAATTACCGAAAGTGCTGAGCAGATTATAGTTGACGGAATCGTCATTGAATATATGTACATCCAATTCCTCTGGCCCTCCCTCAAATTGCGCGGCCTTGTTATAGCCCCCGCGATACATGAATTGGGCAAAGGGATTCAGCACCATCACTTTTTTATTCTTTATTTTCTCCGTGTTTATTGCATCCCGAAATTGAAACTTTCTAAGCGCGTTGCCTTCGCCGCCACCCCTATAAAGATTGTGCCCTGTGGCATCTACCTGCACAAAAAGCATCGAACCTATCAGGCCATTGATAAAATGAATGTCTAACAAAACCGTTGAGCGAAAAAATACTTTGTCCACTTCCTGCTGCGTCAGCAGCCACTGGGCAGCAGCATTAAGCGCAGCGATCGAATCGTGCGTGGCAGAAAGAGTATCGCCGTACACGATGGCTGCATTATTTTCAATCGTAGCAATTGTGGCCAGTTTATCCACCGTATCGGTTTCTTCTTTCTTCTTACATCCAACAAACAAGAGCAACAACAGCAGGGCAGGTAGTAGTTTTCTCATTGGTTATATTTTTAAGGCATCACAAAAATATTCGCAGTAAAACAGGATGAATATAGAAAATATAGATGAGGTAAACACAGCCTACGGTTTAAACACAGCCCACGGTTTAAACCGTGGGCTATGTTTAAACCAGCCCATGTTTTGACCGTGGGCTACAATCCATCTTTCTCTATCACGTGCAATTTCAGGAATTCGTCGAACTCCATTTCAAATGTTCTTTTGGAATGATGCGGTTTTTGGTTTTTAATATATTGATAAACCCGCTCAAGAACCGATTCGCTTACTGAATAGGAAGCATAGCCGGTTTGCCATGAAAATTTTTCAGGAATAAGATTGTTTTTGCTGATGAAATGTGAGCTGCTGCCTTTCACCTGTTTTATTACCTCAGCTATTGATTTCTGCGGATTTAATAAAAACAAACAATGCACGTGGTCCGGCATACCATTAATAATACGAACCGGGCACCCTGATTCAATGAATTGTTGTTTCAGATAATCATAAATTTTTACCTCGGCGTATGAATGAATGAACGGCTGTCGTTCTTTGGTGGACCATATTGCGTGTATCCAGATTTTGTTATACGAATGCGGCATTACAAATATTTTTCCTCAAAATTAAACCGTTAAAACGGTTTTGCGATGTTGACGATGCACCATAGCCCACGGTTTAAACCCAGCCCACGGTTTAAACCCAGCCCACGGTTTAAACCCAGCCCACGGTTTAAACCGTGGGCTATACGGCGACGTTATTTTTGTCATAATGGATTTATCCATTTCTATTATTGCTATGCATTGAGTCATAAAGCGCACCTTTACAAACTGTTGAGGAAAAAGGAACCCAAGGCGTATGAAAATTTATTTCTTTTATGTTTGAAATAAAAAAGAGTCTATGAAAACCGTCCCCGACATTTACCTTTATAATGATATTGATGTTTCGCTCAAACTCAATCCATTTATTTCAAAGATTATTAAGCTATTGGTCAGCAAAAAGAAATTAAAGCATGGCACGACTAAAGAGCTGCTTGCATTTATTGGAGAAGATGATTTTTTTGAGCTTTACGCTGAACCGGAAGAGATTTTTGACTTTGATGCCTCGATGTTGCCGGATGGATTGGATACGCTGGTGCTATTCAAGCCGAGAATTGATAAACACTTCGACGCCTGTGGACTGGCTCGAAGGAAAAATAACCTTTGCTTTTCCCTGTGGATTTCAGAAGAGGAAGAATTGAAATACGCTTCAGTGCTTAATCCTATCCGGCTGCTAAATGAAATGCACAAGAGAAGCAACGAGTACGGATTTCTAGCCGACAATTGGTTTAATCTTGAAGAATCATTGAACATCAGGTTTCATTACGTCGTTCCTGCCAAGGGTAACATGCTACTTCACTTCAACAAAGCGGAGGCTTCTTTGCAAAAGTTATATAGCCGAATCAGAAAACAGCTTATCAAAGAAGCGCAAAGCATTAAAAAATAGGGGTACGGTTAGCGAGGCTTAAACATAGCCCACGGTTTAAACCGTGGGCTATGTTTAAACCGTGGGTTATAGGGCATAGTTATTTTTGTTGTAATAGATTTATCCATTTCTACTGTTGATATGCATTGTGTCATACAGAAAAATAGGGAATGATTTGAGGTAGAAAACCCAATCCCTACCTCTTCTTTCTTTTGTTAGGACTGCTTTTTCCAAGACTTATAACGAGCAATAATATCTTTAACCATTACCATTATTACGTCAAGGCACTTGACTCCTCCATAAGCTAGATCTGTTTTAATCATACCTTTTCTTTTATAGTAAAAGTATCCGAGGTGGGAGAATATAAGAAAGGCAAAAATACCTACGCTGAATACCAATGTCATGGTGTTGTTCCCTTGTTCTGTGTTTAGCGTATCCATCTCTCCCCAAAAATAATCCCTCTCCCCCCCAAAATTTGCACATCTCCCATCCTTTTCCCAAATTTGATACTGCGTTTCGACAAGTTCAGCGCCCGATACACAGGTGCTTGCTGCGCTAAAGGACGCAAGACCATTAACCAACAAAAAAAACTTATCGTATGAATCTAAAGCCCTACGAAACTCTTCAATCTATTGAAGACCTTGTTTTTTCCTGCAAAGGCGACCGAAGCCTCCACCGGTTCACGGATATTCAGGAGCGGTTCGACCTGAAGCGCGACCCGATGCACCAACACCTGAACGAAGCAAACTGCGACCTGCGCCGGTTCTATCCTTGGTGCTACACCAAGTTGGGCGCGCTGTGGCTGCGCAACGGAACCTGCGACACGGTGAGCGAAGTGATGAAAAAGCTGAACTATTCCGACGACCGGTTCTATCCCACCTTCAAATATTACTATGGTGCCACACCGGGTTTTATCAAACGGTGTTCACTTCGCCCGAAAATGTGGCAGCGCAGTACGTACTTTGTGCGGGGGTATGGTACCATATATGCCGCCAGTGCGGGACAATGAAGCGGTTGTAGTGCGGGGTGGGGTCGGGCCTACCTTTGTTTCGCAAAAACAATGAAGCCGTGAGCCGCCCCTACCAATTTTCTTTCGCCCTGTTTCAAACCTTCGCGCGCCCATATCTATTGCTCGCCAAAAGGTATGTACTGCCTGCCAAATGGTCTGTAGATTTTGCCGAAGGGTCTGAATCTCTCACCAAAAAGTATGTATCTCCGGCTAAAAGCTATGTACTCCCTGCCGAAAAGTATGTACTCTTTGGCGAAAGGTATGTACTCCGTGCCAAAAAGTATGTACTTCCCGCCAAAAGGTATGTATCCTCAGCCGAAAGATATGTAGCGCTGGCCAAAAGATATGTATCTCTGGCTGAAAGATATATAGCGCCAGCCAAAAGATATGTAGCGCTGGCTAAAAGATATGTATCCCCAGCCGAAAGATATGTAGCGCTGCTAAAAGATATGTATCTCTGGCCGAAAGATATGTAGCGCCAGCCAAAAGATATGTATTATTTGAGAAACACTACATATTATTTAGGCATTTTGAAATAGCCACTTGCTCACATCAGGCTATTTTTTTGTTAAAACCCTTAGAAGTCATCATTTTTAAGGCATTTCAATCCCGAACACCGCAATTTCATCATAAACCATTTTTAAACTTAAACCAAACAACATGTTAAACATTTTAATTGTAGTGCTTATAGCACTGAAACTAGCAAAGAAAACCCTGCTCGAAAAAATTGCTCTGGGCAGGCATATCGTTACGTCACTGATGGGCAATTCGAATTATCCCTCGCCTAACCCTACGCTGGCCGACCTCACCCTCGCCATTGACGCCGCCGAACAAGCGGCCAATGATTTGGTGGCGGCAAAAGAGGCCGTCATCACCGCCACCGATACGCTGGACCTACGCGAGAAGGAACTTTCGGAGATGCTGACGCAAGAGGCATTCCATGTTCAGGAAAAAAGCGGGGGCAATAAGGATATGATTATCTCGGGCGGAATGCCGGTGAAGGGCGACAAAACCAATAGCCCCCTCCCTACAACGGTGGAAGGTTTCACCATGAATGTTGATCCGGCTGCGGGCTGGGCTTTTGGAACTTGGACGGGACTGCCGAAGTCGTATAACGTCCAGTCGTACCAAATGCGGGTGAAAGTGGCAGGAGGCGAATGGGTGCTGGTGCCGGAGGTGACCAAAAAGACTAAACTACGTTTTGAAGTTCCGGCACCGGGCGCATCTGGGGCCAGGTGCGTGCCCACAACGCCGCCGGTGCCGGTCCCACTTGGAGCGACCCGGCTACAGTCATCATCAATCCCGAAGTGGAGATTTAATTTTTCATATTGCGGTGAAACGAAAACGCTCCTGATAAAATCGGGGGCGTTTTTTGTTTGGGGGGGTCGGATATTTTCTCATTTTGGGATAAGTTTATTTGTATCCCAAATTTAGAAAAAGATTTTTTTTGAAAACGAGATGGTTAGCTTATTTTCAAAAAATGAATGAAGCCCCTTCAACTGAAAAGTATATCTCATACAAAGATAACGTTAGAGAGCTCGGGCTAACTCTGGAAAAAGCAATATCCATATCTCAATCTTTTTCGAATCAAAACGTAGGCCCTAAAGTATACTGGCTAAGCATTTTAATGATACGTTATATCAATATAGGCGTAGCTATAAATCGGCTTGTTCCAACAGAAGGGAAATCGCCATCATCGTCTCATTCTTGGGATTATGGGGCAATCGCAACTTTAACTCGAACTTTCATTGAGACATTTCACGCATTCTACTATATCGGAGTAGAGGACGTAGAAGAGGAAGAATGGTCGTTGCGGATTAGTGTCTTTCACCTTCATGATTACTCACGACGAGAAGAAATTTTTAAATTAATGGGAGATCATTCCCAGAAAGACTCTTATCAAAAAATTAAAGAAGAGTTACTTGAACAGATTAGCAGGAACACTAAATTTATAATGCTACATAAAGATGTTCAAACAAAAATTAGAAAGTGCCAAATAGCATTCTTGGTTGACAAAAATGAAATCGCAAAAAAAATTGACCCGGAGAACAGCCTTTTTCATTTTGCCTACAAATTTTTATCGATTCAAACCCATAGTTTGCCAATGTCATATTTCCGCACTACTAGAGAAGGTCGGGGGACAGGAGTTGAAAACAAGATTGATAAAGAGTATATCAATATGGCTTTATGTTGGGTTGTGAATTATCTTAAGAAAGGAAATCAATACATGGAGGTTATTAGCCAGAAGTTAAAACCTCCCGTATAGATTTTTCTCACAAGATAGAGTCTCTTTTCTAACTCTACCCACTCGCGCAAGAAAGAGGCGGGAGAAAGAAAATGGGAGGAAGGTTGTTGTTGGCGCGTGTAATTATATTTTTATGGGAGCTAAACATTAACAATTGCCATAAATTTTACAGAATGGATGAATTTAAACTCTCAGGACAGGAGGTATATCAAATATTGAAGAAAAAAGGTGTGCGCTATATGCACCATTCTAATACCGTTGCAACCTCAATTACGTTTATACAAAATCGAGCATTATTAACGAGGCATTTTGTAGAATCAGAGGGGCTTTACCAAACGCCGCAAAAATCTGATCCTGAGGACAAAAAATTTGATGTGTGGGACTCCGTATTTCTTGATGGGGAAGATTTGCACAATCGATATTCCCGAGCAAATAAATATGGGCCTGTCTTATTCAAGTTTAAATTAGAATTGTTGGTCTCGCCTTCAATAAAAGAGGTTTACATTACTAAAACCAATCCCTGGTATTGGAAAAACACAACATCTTTAGAGAATAAATACTATAAATCAACTGTTGACTTAAACAGAGATTATTTGACTGGGAGAAGCTTGGATTCGCAAATTATGTTTACGGTAAGATCTCCAGGTACGGAAATTAAACTGAATAAATTTCTCCACTCTATAGTCCTTGATATTCCGAAACTGTTAATTAAAACAAGAAGTAGGGAGGAGATGTTGGTCGGTGATTATGGATTTAAAGCAATACAAAATACTCTTAGTTCTCACGGGTTAGGACATGTTCCACTTATTAAACGGCACGATGGAAGGCTTGCGCTTTGCCGTTGTATTACTGAGTACAACTATTTACACAGCTTCAATAAACAAGAATTGAAAAAAAGATTTGCCATGGCTGATATTCCCCCGGATTGCGCCAGTTTGTAACTGGTGCGAAATGAGAAACAGCAAATCATGAATAAAGAAAAAACAGAGCCGATATTTAATTGCCGGAGGCATCAGGATATCACACTCGCGGGACGCGAGCGAGGGCGGTGTCTATTTGTATCCCAAAATTTAGAAAAAGATTTTTTTTGAATGGAATTTGCATTTCCTACGCGGCAAAGGGGGAAACCGGATTTGTGCGCCGAAAACTACAAAAGTCTTAAAGACTTTTGTAGTTTAAATCACGGCTAAAGCCAATACAAACCTTCCAAATTCTTATCCATAAATGGCGGAGTTATAACACCGCGCTTTAGCATGGTGAGAATCTGGCTCTTACTAAATGGCTTTAGCCATGACAATTTCTCTATCGGTTGGTGTCTCGCCAACCCCAATAGATTGTCTTTGCGAAGAAAATTCGTTTGAAAATGGGCGAGGATTTTCTACGGCCCCGCCTGACCGCTTCAGTGTCGAAGGCATGGACTCCCATCGGGCAGGAATCTTCTAAGAAGGCTCACCACAAAAATCACACGAGTGTGAAAGGTGGTACCGTAAAAGTCAAGAAGTAGAAATTAAACGGTTTCTTAACGCGCAACTTCCCGGAGGTGAAATACTTTCGGGAAGTTTTTTTTTAGCCAATCCCGGCTATCGCATTTTAGCGAAGCGTTATTATTTAATAGTTCTATCAGCAACCATCACCACTTTACCACAACGCACAGAAACTTGTTTGGAATATTTTTCCATACTGAAAAAACCGGAACAAGTATCGCCCATAAACCAACAGAGATGACCTTAGCCTAACTGAACGGTTTTTCGGTTGCCTCTTAACATTCTTCGCACTCCTCTCGCTTTTTATAGATTTGTCGCTCTATGAAGATTTCCTACAACTGGCTGAAGAATTATGTAGATTTCAATCTCTCTCCCGAAGACCTCGCGGATGTATTGACCGGCACCGGTTTGGAGGTGGAAAGTATTACTGCTTATGAAACAATTCAAGGCGGTTTGGACGGGGTGATGATTGGCGAGGTGAAAGAGTGTGGCAAGCATCCCGATGCCGATAAACTATCCATCACCAAAGTGGATATAGGAACGGGAGCATTGCTTCAGATTGTTTGTGGCGCGCCCAATGTAGCCACCGGCCAGAAGGTGGTGGTGGCGACGGTCGGCAGCACCTTGTATCCGGTAAGCGGCGATCCACTGGCGATTAAGAAAGCTAAGATTCGTGGTGTAGAAAGCTTCGGTATGATTTGCGCTGAAGACGAAATTGGTTTGAGCGAAAGTCATGCAGGGGTGATGGTGCTGAATGGCGATGCGCAGATAGGAACCAAAGCGGCAGATTATTTCAAGATAGAGAAAGATTATGTGCTGGAAATTGGATTGACCCCCAACCGTGGCGATGCCAATTCGCATATAGGCGTAGCTCGCGATGTGGCGGCGGCCTTAAACGTGGCGTATAAAAGCAAAGTGCATTTTACCAAGCCAGACCTATCAAAATTTAAAGTTGAAAATTCAAAACTAAAGATTGAAGTTCAAGTGGTAGATAGCGAAGCCTGTCCTCGATATTCGGGCATCACTGTTTCTAATGTAACGGTAAAAGATTCACCAGACTGGTTGAAGAACCGGTTGAAGGCGATTGGGGTGAAACCGATTAACAACCTGGTGGACATCACCAATTTTGTGCTTCATGAATACGGACAACCGCTACATGCTTTTGATGCAGATAAAATAAGTGGTCAGAAGATAATCGTAAAAAAACTTCCTGCGGAAACAGCGTTCAAAACATTAGATAATCAAGACATCAAACTTCACGCAAATGACTTAATGATTTGCGATGCCGAAGGAGGTATGTGTATAGCCGGAGTTTATGGCGGATTGAATAGTGGAGTGACGAGCGAAACGAAAAATGTCTTTTTGGAAAGCGCCTATTTTTCACCCGTCGGAATTCGCCAAACTTCATCGCGCCATCAATTGCGCACCGATGCAGCAACGCATTTTGAAAAAGGCTGCGACCCGAATATTACCGTAGCCGCTTTGAAGCGAGCGGCTTTACTTATTTTGGAAATAGCCGGAGGAGAAGTATCCGGCGACATCGTAGATATTTATCCAAACAAAATAGAAGGTTGGCGCTTCGTGGTGTCCTACCACAAGATGTTGCATCTCGCCGGTTTCAGCATAGAAATAGATACCATTCGCGAAATTCTGGAACGGTTAGAGATAGTAATTGAAAAGGAAGAAGGCGATATGCTTCATTTGCTTGTGCCGGCTTTCAAAACAGATGTGAAACGCCCCGCCGATGTGGTGGAAGAAATCATTCGCATCTACGGATACAACAGTTTCACTCTGCCCAAAACCTTAAAGACTCCGCTGAACTTTAGTCCTAAGATTGATGCACAGAAGTTAGAAAATGTAGTGGCCGATATGCTGACCGGAGCAGGCTTTAATGAAATCTGGACCAACTCGGTAACGCAATCGAAATTTGAAGAAAGCGAAGTGTTAAAACCTCAGCAGGTCAAAATGCTGAATAGTGAGAACGCCGAACTGGATTCTATTCGCACCTCGATGCTTTATGGTGGGCTGGAGGTGATTGCTCATAATCAGAACCGAAAAAGCAGCAATCTTCGTTTGTATGAGTTTGGAAGCACCTATCATAAAAGTGCAGCAGGATATAGTCAGCAGAAGCATCTTTCCATTTTCCTAACAGGCAAAACAACCGATCATAATTGGCTGGAACAAGGAAACGGATATAGCTTCTATCATCTGAAATCGTTCGTAATGAATGTCCTTCGTCGCTTGGGTTATGTGAACTTTGAAAAGTTGATCGCTGAAAAAAGTCCTTATTCTTTTAGCCTATCTTTAAAAAACGAAGGGGAGGAAGTAGCAAGTTTTGGAAGCATAGATTCTACAGTCCTCAAAAAGTTTGATATACGTCAGGAGGTGTTCTACGCTGATTTAAACTGGGAATATCTGCTGGACAAATCACAATTCACCAAGGTTTCCTTTTCAGAGTTAGCCAAATTCCCTTCAGTGCGCCGCGACTTGGCTATGATTGTGAACGAGAACACTTCTTTTGAAGCAATCGAAAAAATAGCATCAGGGGAATCAAAGAAATTGCTCAAAGAGGTGTCGCTTTTCGATGTATATAAAGGAGACAAGATCGAGCAAGGCAAAAAGAGCTATGCCGTCAGTTTTCTGTTCCAACATCCCGATAAAACCTTGACCGATACCGAAATCGAAAAAACCATGAGTCGGTTGATGAGCAAATTAGAGAGCGAAATAGGCGCTTTGATTAGAAAGGCTTGAGTTCCCCGCCCCATATTTTCACCTGCTGTTGGAATTATTATTTTTGAAAGGTATAAACCCCATGAACGAACTCGTAACCAAAACGGAGGCTTTGATTAAAAAAGCCAAGAAGTTATCTGAAAGATACCAAGCCTCTGAAGAAGCGAATCGCCAATTGAAAATGGAGATTGAAGCGTTGAAAAATTCTATAGAAGCAGAAAAGGGGAAAGCGGATGGATTAAAAAACGAATTGAAAATAGTTAAATTAGCGCGCAGTATTCAGCCGGGAACGCCCGATGAGGATGCAAATATTACAGAATTGAAAAGGAAAATAAACGAATATATCAGAGAAATAGACAGTTGTATAGCGATGTTAAATGACTGATATGGAGGAGAAAGATGATACGGTGAGTATGAATGTGATGATTGCCGAGCGGGTATATCCGCTACGGGTAATGTTGGGTGATGAAGAAAAAGTGAAGAATGCCGTCAAACTGGTGAATGATAACATCAAAGAATACCAGCGGCAGTACGAGGGAAAAGACAAACAAGACTATATGGCTATGTGTCTGCTAAATCTCGCCACTGAAAAAGTAAAACTTCTCACCGACGTTCAGAACAGCCGCAGTTTGGTAGAGGAAAAAATGAAGGATTTGGAAGCTGCGCTTTCCATTGCCTGATTGTACCATACCTTCCCATCTTTCCCACTTCGATTTATTTTAGTTAGAACAATGAAGGGCTGATGCCCGCGTAGAATGATTTATTTATTAACCGAAAACAATTGCTCATCATAAAATAAACCCTAATGGAATCAGAAATACTCTTAATAGGCATCACAGTGGCAGCCACCATTATATCTGCCATCGCCGGAATCTTTTTCGGCAGACGGATGACTACCAAAACAAATGCAGATATCGAAGCGAAGGCAGAGGGAGAAGCAAAGAAAAAGCTAGATGAAGCGCAATCCAGCGCCGAAAAAATTATAGCCGATGCTAAAAGGAACTCGGAAAACCTGAATAAATCCAAGCAGTTGGAGGCAAAGGAGCATTTCCTACAGCTTAAAACAAAGCATGAACTGGAAGTGACCGAGCGCAACAAAAAAGTGATCGAAAAAGAAAATCACATCAAGCAACAGCAAAATGAATTTGCACTGCGCAATGCCGAGGTCTCGAAAAAAGAAAAGGAAGTTGACACTTTGAAGGCCAACCTGAACGGTCAGCTTGACATCGTGAATACCAAGAACGAACAGTTGAAGAAGAGCCATGAAATTTTTGTGGGTAAACTGGAGCAGATCAGCAGCCTTTCTAAGGAGGAAGCCAAGAAGGAATTGGTTACTAGCATGACGAAAGAGGCAGAGGCAGAGGCGCTGAGTCTTACTAAAACATTGATTGACGATGCCAAAAGCAAAGCCAATAAGGAAGCGAAGAAAATCATCATTCAGACCATCCAACGAACCGCCGCAGAGAATGCTATCGAAAACACGGTGTCGGTTTTTAACTTGGAAAGCGATGAGCAAAAGGGGCAGATTATTGGTCGGGAAGGCCGAAACATCCGGGCGCTGGAAGCAGCTACCGGTTGTGAATTTGTAGTAGATGATACCCCCGAAGCAATTGTCATTTCGGGTTATGATCCTATCCGCCGTGAAATTGCCCGACTGTCTTTGCAGCGATTGGTGACCGACGGACGTATTCACCCCGCTCGAATTGAAGAGGTGGTAGGAAAGATAAAAAAAGCAATTGCAGGATCACATTTTAGAAATAGGCGAACGCACCATCATTGATTTAGGTATTCAGGGAATCAACCAAGAACTGGTGCGCTACATTGGTCGAATGAGATTTCGCTCTTCATACGGTCAAAATTTATTGCAACACAGCCGCGAAGTAGCCAATCTTTGTGCTACGATGGCTGCTGAACTTGGACTGAATCCAAAACTGGCCAAACGTGCCGGACTGTTGCATGATATTGGTAAGGTTCCTGATGAAGAGAGCGAATTGTCGCATGCTTTGTTAGGCGCTAAGTTGTGCGAAAAATTTGGAGAGCATCCGTCTATCGTCAATGCTGTAGGCGCTCACCACGACGAAATGGAAATGAAGTATGTCATCTCTCCTATTGTGCAGGCTTGTGATGCTATTTCTGGTGCCCGTCCCGGTGCCCGTCGCGAAATCATGGAGGGTTACCTCTTGAGGATTAAAGATATGGAAGCCTTGGCACAGAACTTTGAAGGAGTAGAGAAAGCGTATGCCATACAGGCCGGTCGCGAACTCCGCGTCATTGTAGAAGCAGACAAAGTGGACGACAAAAAGAGCGAAGAAATATCCTTTGCCATTTCACAGAAAATTGAAAAGGAAATGACCTATCCCGGACAGGTAAAGGTGACGGTAATCCGCGAAAAGCGCAGCGTCAGCGTAGCCAGATAATACTTTGAATGATGGAAGAATTGGAAATCGAAAAGAAGAATTACGCAACTATTCAGTTGAAACCCAGAGGGCCGGTAACGATTACCGGAAGTTTTGAAGTGATACTGGAAGATGGTACCGTCTTAGAAAAGAGAGAAAAGATCTCTATTTGTCGTTGCGGTATGAGTCAGAAAATACCCATCTGCGACGGCGCCCATAAGGCACTGGCATCTATGCTATAGCAATAAACAAAACGAGTTTAAGGGAAGTACTTATTCGTCTTTCAGAGTCAGGATAACTTCCTTCCCTCCAACCACAGCGCGAATCAATCCGCCTTTTTCTACTCTAATATTTTCGTACTTGTTTTCAACCAGTACCTTCCCCTGCTTATTGATCATTCCCGCCAATCCATTCTTACGGGTAATGGCATAGAAACCATTGAAGCCGCCAATAGAACCATAGATATTATCTACAATTATTTTTCCGGTCATGTTGATCAATCCTACTAAACCCTGTCTGGTAGTATAGGCGATTCCATCTCTGCCAAAACGAGATATTTTGTCATACTGCGGCTTGATAACTTCTTTTCCTGCCTGCGTAATCAATCCGCATTTACCGTTTTTCCATACGATAGCGATTCCCTGATTGAACTTTTCAATCTTATCGTATTGAGGAGTCACCTCCTGTGCCAGTAAAAACAATGGAGCCAAAGCCAATATAAAACCAAATATCTTTTTCATGTTTAGGGAGTTTTGTGATCGAATAATTTATACGCACAAAAGTATAAACTTTCAAACAGGGTCATAGAAAATCAGGCATCCTCTGATGAAATCAAGCTACCAGTGGGCCATGTAACCAAAACAGAATGAACATGAAACCAGCGTAGATACGTTAATTATTAAAAAACTTTCACTAAGTGTTTGTATTACTGCTTCAATTCTTCATTTTCGGCAGATAATTATTATGGGAGAATATCAGCCAACACCGAGCGAAGAAAAGCTAAACACCGCCACTCATGGATTAGGGTTTTTAATTGGCCTAGTGCTTATTCCTTTGTTGATTATCCGTGCTTACGAATTTGCCAGCCCAGCCATGTTCTGGGGCACCGTGCTTTTTGGTTTTGGATGGCTAATGATGTACTTAGCCAGCACCCTATATCATGTTGTGAAGGAGGGGAAACTAAAACACATCTTTCGTATTTGGGATCATGTCAGCATTTTTGTTCTGACCGCAGCTACCTACACCCCTTTGGTCATCAAGTATGTAGAGACTACTACCGCTATCATTTTCCTCAGCATCATGTGGTTCATTGTTTTGTTGGGAGGGTTTTTGAAGATCTTCTATGTCGGGAGGTTTGAAATCATCTCCCTGATTTTGTATTTGTCCTTTGGATGGATGGCCGTGTTCATCATCAAACCCATAATGAACAACATGCCGCTTGAAATTTTCTGGTGGGTACTAAGCGGCGGAGTAGTTTACACCGCAGGCGTTGCCTTTTACGCTTGGGAAAAACTGCCCTATCATCATGGCATCTGGCACTGTTTTGTGTTGGGTGGAACCATTCTTCACTTTGTTGCTATTTATAAAAGTCTGCTTTTGAAGATTGTCATTTATTAAAAGCTACTGTTTAGTTTTCAAAAACAATAGCAAAGCAAGCACCACCAATACCAAAGGCATGGATCGCCACAAGCAATGTTTAAGAAGATGTTGTTGGTGAGGCTCATAGGCTCATTACATTTATTTCAATGGATGAATTAGATGCCAACTACGGCACACGAATTTTTTAAATTACAGAAGGCTTAAACCTCAAAAAGCGTCCTTTTCATCAAAAAACAGGCAATCATGTCTGTTTTCCGTTTTTTATAGACTCTTATTTTCAATTTAAACGTCCTTATCTTCGAGATATTGAACCTTATTCTCGGCATAAGCTTCCTTATGCGCCAATTAAACGTCAATATTTGTGGCATAAGCTTCAATATGGCGCGCATAAGCTTCTTTATCTCAGCCATATTGAAGTTGATTGCCCGAATAAGGAAGAAGATGGGCGAAATAAGGAAGTAGATGGCTGGTTTAAAGAAGCTTATCTCTGGCGTAAGGAAGTAGATTTTGGAGGGAATTGGGGACGATAAGATTATAAAAGCCTTGCGGAAGCGGGACTTTTTTTGTGCTGGATAAAAGCTAATTATTAATGGATGGAGGAAAATAGATTATGCGCAGATGAGTTGGGTTTTCTTCAGCTATAAGCTGAATGCTTGTGAGGGTGTAGGCACAGCCTACACACAGATGGGGAATAATTTTGCATCTGAATCCTGGAGGTAAGGATAAGGCCGATGCCATCTTAATAAAGTAAGAATTTTTCTACGCCCTTGATTGGTGTTTAGTTCTCGAAAGTAATTACAAAGCAAACGTCACCAACAATCAACAGAAATACACAGTGGAAGATTGCTTCTTCTGGTACTTGTTTATAATTAATGGAATCGAAATCGCAAAGACATCTGTTTGATTACCACCTCCGTTTCCCCTACTGGTGATTGTCTCGCTCACCAAAATTAAAACAAAAACGCCCCTGCTCATAAGTGAGCAGAGGCGCCTAGAAACCTATTTACAAATTTAATGGCTGCCGATGTTGCCCTGGGCAAGTACGTTGGCCATGTTTGCCGCAGATTCGTGAATGGCAAGGTAGCCTGCATATAGCAGCACGTTGTCATAAGTGATAGGGGTGGCATTGTCGAGAGCGCGAAGAGTGTTGGAGCTCTTGCCGGTGGATGCGTCAATAGGGTTGAGGGTTTTGGAAACCGGACCTCCGCCTACCGTAGCGACTGAACCGACATGAATGGCAGGCACATAGGCCGAGCCGGCAATGACATTGGCGAGTGTAACGACGACTAATGAATTTCCGTTCTTACGCTTTGTGAATGTTACGTCGCCGGAGATGCCGGATGCGTTGACGGCATCAAGAGTGTAGGATTTAGAAGTGGTGGTGAGTTCGTTACCGCCTATATCGCCTTGGGCAATAATGGTTCCAAGCGCCGCGCTGCTTTCATGAACATTCAAATATCCATCGTAGTTGACGAGATCGGTGTAGTTGACGAGCGTACCGTCATCCCGCTTGGTGACCAGCGTGATACTTTGACCAGCGACCACCGGGTTCAGGGTGATAGAAATGCCTCCTGTTTCGAGAGCCGAATTGAGATGAATGTGCGCTGGATGGCTAGTGGCGCTGGCTCCGGTCAGGTTGATGCTAACAGTCGTGACGGTGTTGCTGGTTTCGGTGAAAGATACGGTGCCGGTAATGCCTACTTGATCCACCGTATTGAGGGTGTAGGTGGTTTGATTTAGCACAACTTTATCTTCTTTTTTACAACCGATAAGAGTCATCGTCAACATTACGGCGAATACCGCAAGGGTTGTCATTATTTTGTTTTTTGTTGTTTTCATTTTAATCTGTTTTTTGTTTTTATGTAAAATAATTTTCACGGTGCGAAGTTACTCCGATTATGTCGGAATGCGTTGCATAATTCTGTGAAAGAGTTACATAATTCACACATTCAGTAGCAGAGGAAAGATAATTTGGTTGCATCAAGACACAGAGCATTTCACTTCCCCCAACTGGGCGCAGGCTATGTCAAGAAGGGGATTAGGGTGCCGCCCAAATTATCTATTTATGAAACTGCCTCGGCGTAACTTTCTATCGGCGGAAAGACGGATTAATGTGGAGGAATAATTAGTTGTTCTTGGAGCTATGAATTAGTCCGAAACTTTTCAACCCATGCAAAAAACAAAGCCGGAGCCTTGCTGGTGGCGGCATAGAAAAGTGCTAAGGGAGCAAAACAGAACATCCCGCGCTTAAAAGAACTTTCCATTAGGGAAGCGATAGGCGCTTGTTGTACTTTTTCATCTACTATATAGAAAAGAAGAAAATAGAGCATGAAGGAAACTGCCAAGAATGATAATGCATACATTCTATCAGACAATATTTTCTTCCAACCGAATTTATAGATCAAGATCAGATTGATAATCAGTACTAAAAAGAAAAGAACAAAGGTCATTCCATAAAGTTGCCCTCCATCTACATTGCCATGATGCCCACCAAAAAGAAATGCTTTGGCATAGTCGGTCATCAAAGCCATCCGTTCAGCATCATAGCCTATGCCCAGATTGATTTTGCCGGAGGGGATATTGCCTATTTTAAATTTGAGGTAGAGGTTCCAAATGATAAATGGAGCGATGACGATTGCTGAATAGATTGAACTTAGTTTCCAGTTTTTGCTTTTTAAAAAACCTAGTCCTACAATAAAAATTGCTGCGAACGTAAAAGCTATGGTATCCGTCCTAATCCAAACTACAAAGGCCATCAGTATGGCTCCTAACCAGAAATATTTTCGTTCTTTAGTTTCTAACCAAATGGCCGTTGCCAGTCCGCCCCCACAGACATAAGCCGCAGTGGGCATGTTGCCAAGTGTTAGCGCGGCGTGGCTGAATAATTCCGGCGTAAGCATCAGAATAAAAGTAAAGAGCATGGCTGCTGTGGCATCTACATATTTTCTGACCAAGCTATAAAAAGTAGAGAGCAGCGAAACAAAGAACAGCGTGGTAATTATCTTGGCTGTTTCTGCTCCGAAAAGATATACATAGGCAAAGCTGCTGTGAAATAGTGGCGGATAGATTCCTCCTGCGCCTTGCAAATCCCATTGAAAAAGGCTGATCTTTAGCTTGCCTTCAATAGCCATCACTCTTCCCAATTTATCGAAGGAGCCAATGGTATCGTGTTCGGTCGAAGGCCAGAAAAGATTTTTTACGGTGACGGCATACAAAAGATAAATCAGCACACAGAAGATAAATACCGCAACTGGGTTGATACTCTTCAACGTTATCTCCGGTTTCTTCCATTCACTTTTCAGGGCCAATAGGTTTTTGTAATTCGCCGCATTGATAGCAGCAATACAGATCACGTTTACACCAATCAAAAGCGAAGGAGTGTATCTGATGTTTAGAACATCCAATAAGAAGAGGAATACCGTCTCAAAACCGATGCCCAGCAAGAAGGAATATCCGACCAATTCTGCCATCGTATATTTTCTACTGATGAGCAACATCAGTGAAACACCGAGCAAATAACACAGAATAATAGCGAAGGTGAGCATAGGTTATTGCGCAGGGTTTTGTGTCGGCGGTTGGTCAATGGGCAAAACAGTTTCGGAAACCCTCCTGTCTACCGGCACCTCATATCTCAACCGGTCGTAGCCTATCCCATTTATAATAAGTACATGGGTGATTCTTTTGGCAAGGTCAGGAAATCTTTTTTCATCGCGTGGAGAAATGCAAAGGCGTGGATAGATAAAATATTCGGTCCATTCCGGCTCACCAATAAAATTCCATTTAGAATCATTTCCAATCGAATCCATGTGTGGCAGCAAGATGACAGCATCTTTAGGCGTATTGTTATTGATGTATTGCAACAGACTATAATTCCCTACTCGCTGTGCCATCTTATCTTCATAGCTCATGGGTTTCATCTGTCCCCCTGCTATTTTATCTTTCAATTCATTTATGTACTTCAAGTTTCCCAATGCCATGTCATGAATAGCCCATTGATAACCCCTTGTCAATTTTTTGAGATAGGAAGTATCATTTTGGATTTCCATAATCTCATTATAGAGCTCCTCCATCCTTTGCTTATCGCCTCCGGATTGTCTCAGTTGCTGAAACTCCTGATAATACTCCTGTAAGTAGCTTTGCTTTTCATTGAGTCTATAAATGAAGAAAAATACAAAGCCAGTTACGGCTATGATTAAAAAATTACGCAGAAGGTATGTCAAACTATCACCCCCAGAAGAAGCGCTTGTTTTCTTGGTTGGTGATGCAGTTTGCTTATGATGATGTTTGGACACTTCCTTTGATTATGTACTACTCGATGGAAACAAAACTAAAATAATATGGCAATTCATTTTTTATATCAACCACCCCAATCTTCACGATCCAAACTGCGAAACTGAATAGCCTCAGCCAAATGTTCCGTTTTTATCTCAGGACTGTCTGCTAAGTCTGCAATGGTTCTGGAAACTTTCAGAATCCGATCATAAGCCCGCGCGGAGAGATTTAGTTTTTTCATAGCTCTGTTCAGTAGCGTACTACCGGCTTCTGAAATTTTGCAAATGTCCTGAGCCATTTGCGCCTCCATCTGAGCATTATTATATATCCCATTCTGTCCGGCAAATCTTATGGCTTGTACTTCTCGAGCACGAATCACCCTCTCGCGGATATATTCACTTCGCTCTGTTTTCCTTTCGCTTGATAATTCACTAAACGAAACGGGAGTTACCTCTACGTGTAGGTCAATACGATCCAAAAGCGGACCGGAGATTTTGTTGAGATACTTTTGAACCACGCCGGGCGCACAGACACATTCCTTTTCAGGATGATTGAAATAGCCGCAAGGACAAGGATTCATGGAAGCCATCAGCATAAAACTGGCAGGAAAAGTGACGGAAAGTTTAGAACGCGAAATCGTCACCTTCCGGTCTTCCATTGGTTGACGCATGACTTCAAGCACGGTTCGCTTAAATTCAGGCAATTCATCGAGAAATAAAACGCCGTTGTGTGAGAGAGAGATTTCGCCGGGCTGTGGGTTGCTGCCACCACCGACCAATGCTACGTCGCTTATTGTATGGTGGGGCGAACGAAAAGGACGTTGATAGATAAGTGAAGAGTTTTTAGGAAGCTTACCTGCCACCGAATGAACTTTAGTGGTCTCCAATGCCTCTGCTAATGTTAGGGGCGGCAATATCGTCGGAAATCTTTTGGCCAACATGGTTTTGCCTGCGCCCGGCGGTCCGATTAGGATTACATTATGTCCTCCAGCCGCAGCTATTTCTAATGCCCGTTTTATATTTTCTTGACCCTTCACATCAGAAAAGTCGAGCGAAGACTGATGGGCATTATAGGCAAACTCCTCACGAGTATCTACCACCGTCGGCGGAATGTTCTTTTCCCCTTTCAGCAAACCGACGACATCATTCAAATGCTCTACCCCGATAACTTCCAGTTGGTTTACAATAGCCGCTTCCCGAGCGTTTTGTTTAGGCAAAATAAACCCTTGAAATTTTTCCTTTCGTGCTTGTACCGCTATAGGCAGTGCTCCTCTTATCGGCAGAATAGTACCATCTAATTGCAATTCACCCATGATGATATACTTCTCCAGCATATCGGTTTTAATTTGGCCCGAAGCGACCAAAATCCCCAAGGCCATAGGTAGGTCATAAGAGGTGCCTTCTTTACGAATATCTGCCGGAGACAAATTGATAACGATTTTTCTTCTAGGCATTTCATAACCAATCTGTCGGATGGCCGTTTCAATGCGATGCCAAGATTCTTTAACGGCATTATCCGGCAACCCCACCATGTAGTAATTTACCTTGCCACTGGTTACACTTACTTCCACCGTTATGGTGGCAGCATCTACTCCATAAACTGTACTGCCAAATGTTTTGACTAACATGAGTAATCTAATCGGTGCAAAATAAGGAAATGGAAAAACTATTTGCCTACAGAGGTCAAACGCGCACTATTTCAGCGCCCAGTTTGTTTAAGCGCTCATCTATCTTTTGGTAACCTCGATCAATCTGTTCAATGTTATTGATAGTTGATTTTCCTTCCGCACTCATCGCCGCAATCAGCAGGGCTACGCCAGCACGAATATCAGGCGAAGTCATCGTGATGCCGCGAAGTTTATAGGCGCGGTCAATCCCAATGACGGTGGCCCGATGTGGATCACATAGAATGATCTGTGCTCCCATGTCAATCAGTTTATCTACAAAGAACAATCGGCTTTCAAACATCTTTTGATGAATCAACACACTCCCCTTTGCTTGCGTGGCAATCACCAATACAATGGAAACAAGATCAGGAGTGAAAAGAGGCCAGGGGCCATCGGCTACTGTCAAAATAGAACCGTCAATAAAGCGGTTGATTTCATATCGCTCTTGTGCAGGCACGTAAATATCATCGCCACGAAATTCTATTTGAATGCCGAGCTTTTGAAACACCGGGATTATATTTCCCAGCATATCTATCCGACAATTCTTTATAGTCAATTCACTTTGAGTCATGGCTGCCAGACCGATGAAACTTCCAATTTCTATCATGTCCGGTAACATGCGATGCTCTGTCCCTTTCAAATATTCGACCCCTTCAATGTATAGCAAGTTGGATCCCACTCCGGTGATTTTGGCACCCATGCGGTTCAACATTTCGCACAGTTGCTGTAGATAGGGTTCACAAGCAGCATTGAAAATGGTGGTCTTCCCTTTCGCCATAACCGCCGTCATGACAATATTAGCTGTTCCGGTTACCGATGGCTCATCCAGCAACATCATAGCGCCTTTCAAATGAGCAGCTTCTACACTATAGAAACTTTCATTGCTATCATAATTGAATTTAGCTCCCAGTTTTTCAAAACCAAAGAAGTGAGTATCTAATCTTCTTCTTCCTATTTTGTCTCCGCCTGGTTTTGGAATGAATGCTTTTTTAAAGCGGGTTAACAATGGGCCAAGGGTCATGATAGAGCCTCGCAAAGCCGCACCTTTCTTTTTATAAGCATCTGATTTAAGGTAATCGAGATTGATATTATCAGCCTGAAAAGTGTAGGTGTCTTCATTCAACTGCTCCACCTTCACCCCCAGGTCTTTGAGTATTTCTATCAAAGCCAACACATCCCGAATGGCGGGAATATTGCTAATCGTAACTTTCTCGGGGGTAAGCAAAACAGCGCAGAGAATCTGCAATGCTTCATTCTTGGCACCCTGCGGGGTGATTTCGCCTTTGAGTTTTTTACCGCCGGTAACTACAAATGAACCTGACATAACTTCAATTTGATGACACAGGATTATTCCTGCTACATCAAATTACCGGATAATATTCCCGGAACGGAAACAAAATACCGAAAAGCTAATAACAGCTTGGTGTGGAAAGAAGTAAATGATGCTTTATCTCTTCTTCTTGAAAAACTTCTGTTTGCGGTTTTTGCCTCCGCCCTTTCTCTGAAACTTACTGTCTTTGTGTATTTCCTTCTGTCTGTTGGCACGAGAGAGGGCACCCAAATCCTGCCCATCCACTACCGCCAACTCTCCTTTGGAAAGTAGGCGCAGGTCATTCTTGATTGTATCGTCATTAATATCATCATGGCTCCAGTTATCATAAACTAGCTTCATGAAGTTACCGATACAGTTAATGAACTCCGTCTTCTTCTCAGGGTCTTCTGTTTTAATTGCCTTTGCAATCAATGATTCTACATGCTTGCCGTAGTGCTTGTATTTGATTTTCGTCTGAGGATAAGGCAATCTTTCAGGCCTTTTCTCAATCTCTTCCCGACCTTTAATAGGATAGGGAGAATCCACATCCAATTTATAATCGCTCATGATAAAAAGATGATCCCACAACTTGTGTCGGAAATCTTCCACGTTGCGCAGGTGAGGATTGAGTTGCCCCATCAGTTCAATAATTTCTTTTGCAAAAGTATTTCGCTTTTCGCGGTCCTTTTCTTGCACACAGTTCTCGACAATACGTTGCACATAGCGTCCGTATTCCTTCATCACTAATTTGTCCCTACTTGAATTGTAATCCATGCTTGTTTTGATTTAATAAAATGAATGGCTGCTTAAAACGATCAGGTGATTTGAAAATTTGAAACCAAGTGAACAGGAAGGAGCGTTCATGCTTTCAAATTAAATACCTCTTGTAAGTATTTTCAGCCGCGCAAACTTGAGCATAATTTTCTTAACCCCATAACTATTGAAGAAAATACCTGCAATTCGGTTGACGCCGGCCCCCTCCATGCTGACCACCTTTCCTTCACCAAACTTCTCGTGCATCACCTCCATACCCACCTGCAAACTGTTGGCATCATCCGGTATAAAGGGTTCGGAAGAAACAGAATCAGGAACCTTGGCTATCGGTTTGGGCCCCGGTGGACTGATCACTCTCGAAAAAGTAGTTCGCTCTTGTTGTTGATGAACCTTCGCCTTTTTCATTTCGCCATGATGCGATACCACACTTTCGGGTATCTCATCCAAAAAGCGGCTGGGTTCGCAATAGTTCAACTGACCGAACTTATATCGAGTGTTGGCATAAGTCAAAAACAACTTGCGCTCCGCACGGGTAATCGCCACATAGAACAAGCGCCGTTCCTCTTCCAAATCTTCCATGCTATAGAGCGACTGCGAACCGGGGAACAGGTTTTCTTCCATTCCTACCACATACACCACCGGAAATTCAAGACCCTTTGCCGAGTGGATGGTCATCATCTTCACGGTATCCATATTCTCCGCATCTTTTTCATTACCGGTCAGCAGTGTGACGCTTTGCAAAAAGGCACCAAGCGACTTTTCCGTTCCCAATACTTCATCGCCGCGAACTTCATCTTCTTCTACAAATTCCTTAATAGAGTTGAGCAACTCCTGTATGTTTTCGTAGCGACTGATGCCTTCTACGGTCTTGTCGTTATACAGTTCTGAGATGAGTTTCGTCGTCTTCCCGATATGCGTAGCCAAATCAAAAGCAGTCATTTTGAGCGACTGAGCAGCGAAGCTTTTAATCATCATCACAAACTCTTCAATCGTGCCTTTGGCTCGTGGCGTAATTTCAAATTCGCGAATATTATCCAGCACATCCCATACCCGTTGACCAGTTTGGTGGCATGAATAAATATTTTATCCAAAGTAGTTTGACCAATTCCGCGCGCCGGATAATTAATCACTCTCTTCAACGCTTCCTCGTCATAATGATTCACCGTCAGCTTCATGTAGGCCAGCAAATCTTTCACCTCCCTGCGCTGATAAAAGCTCAAACCGCCATAAATCTTATACGGAATATTATGTCTTCTCAAGGCCTCTTCAAAAGCGCGGCTCTGTGCGTTGGTGCGATAAAGAATAGCGATTTCGTGGTTCTTGAAATGATCGCGTATCTTCACCTCCATCATCGAATCGGCCACCCATCTTCCTTCTTCATTATCGCTGGCGGTGCGAACAACCTTAATCGGTTCGCCCTGTCCGTTCTCTGTCCAGATTTCTTTTTTCAGTTGATTCTTGTTCCGGTGAATCAACTCGTTGGCCGCCTTCACAATGTTTTGAGTAGAGCGATAATTCTGTTCCAGTTTAAAAACTTTTAAATCTGGAAAGTCCTTTTCAAAATTCAGGATGTTATCAATCGTCGCGCCGCGGAAAGCATAAATACTTTGCGCATCATCTCCCACCACCGTGATGTTCTGAAATACATCCGCAATCTTTTTCACAATCGAATATTGAAGGAAGTTCGTGTCCTGAAACTCATCAATCAACACAAAGCGAAACTTATGCTGGTACTTATATAACACCTCGGGAAACTTCTGAAGAATGACATGCGTGTTCAACAACAAATCATCAAAATCCATAGCCCCGCTTCTGAAACAACGGTCGCAATAAATCTTATAAATCTTCGCCAGTTCCGGTCTGCGGGCGTTGCGGTCTTCGGTCAGCAATTCGCCATCGGCTTCATACATCTGCGGCGTAATCAGCGAATTCTTGGCAGAAGAAATTCGGTTATATACTTGGTTGGGTTTATAGATTTTATCATCCAGCCCCTGCTCCTTTACAATCGTTTTAATCAGCGATTTAGAATCTTCCGTATCATAAATCGTGAAGTTGGAAGGATAGCCAATCGCCGGTGCTTCTACCCGCAACACCCGCGCAAACACCGAGTGAAAGGTCCCCATATATAACCCGCGAGCATTCGTTCCGGCAATACTTTCTATGCGATGGCGCATGGCCTCCGCCGCTTTGTTGGTAAAAGTAAGGGCAAGAATTCCAAAAGGGTCGGCACCCTGTTGCAACAGGTGAGCAATGCGATAGGTCAGCACCCTCGTCTTTCCAGACCCCGGCCCCGCAATAATCAAAGTAGGCCCCTCGGTGTTCTCCACCGCCGCCCGTTGTATATCGTTCAGTTCATTCAAATAAGACATGGCGCAAAAATAAGAGGATGCGAAAAGAATTTGATGGAAGATTTGAACAAATCAGCCGAGAGGGGCAAAACAAAAACACCCCGAAGGATGGAACCTTTCGGGGTGTTTGATTTTGCGGTTTTGCAAAAATCAATTCGCCGCCATGACGCGGATAGGAGAGTTGATCGGACCCGCACCGGTGCTGTTCACGGCATACATCGCCACCCAGTAGTTGGTACCCGGATTCAAGTTTGGGAAAATCTTGTGGCGGTCGTTGCTGGAGTCCATCGCCACGCCGATAGAGCCTTCTGCTAACGTAATCACATTCCCATTCACTACCGGTGCTATCCAATTTCCAGCCATGATGATGCACACATAATTATTCACCCGCAGTTGTCTCATGCTATTGCAATTCACCTCAATGCTTGCCGGAAAAGGGCCGCGTTTAGCCGTCATGGCTTCAATTTCGGTTGGCAATGGCGGTGCAGTGCGCTCATCATCGGCGGTGTGAAAACCAGCATCGGTCATAATCACCGCATCGCCATTAGCTAAAACAGCCACCGAATTGGCCTGCTGTCGCATCAGGCCATCCAGTTCATTCTCTTTTGCCAACCAGATATTCTTGTTCGCTTCGTTTGGATTGTTCTTATAGGCTGTGTATGCAGCGACGGTCTCATCTGCTTTGAGCGCAATATCTGCATAAGCGATTTTAGGTGGATTGTAAATGGCTCGCGCGAGCATCTGTACGGTGGTGTCCCTTGAAAATTCGCATTTGTCATAGGTGCCGAGCTTTAAAAAACTGAGGCTGATGTGATTGATCATAGTTTTTTGTTTCTGTGGTTAAATTAATGAGGCAAAAAAACACAATCTCGCTGACCTAAATCGGACATTATCTGCCGCAAACCGGACATTTTTCATCCGCCTCATTTTTCAGCAGTTTTAGGAATGCTTCGCCCGGATTTTGCGCACAAAGCCCTGCATATTTTTCCATCCTTATCCCTTTGTACTCTTCAAACACCCCTTCGAGGCTTGCCCTCTTTTTATAACCTACAGACTCATGCAGTGTAGCCAAAATCAAATACGGATCACTTTTAATCAGCCGCACCGCCAGCCAAACCCTGGAGCGGATAATCACTTGCTGCATCGGTCGCCCCAGATATTCATGGCACTGCCGGTTCAGACTTCGGACATGCGTGTTGAACACATTTTGGGCCAGGTATTCTACCGTCAGCCAAGTCTTGTTGAGGTCCTTATCAAAAACTGCTTTCAGCTTTTGGATGAATTCTTTACGAAGTATGTCCATAAAGTTTGGTTTATGTTATTCCAAATGTCAAGATTTTAGATGAATTATGCAATACCGAGCCTTTTTTTACACAAAACGCCTCCGTTTGAGCCAGTGCAAACCCGAATAGCGTTAACTCAACCAAAATTAGCGCTAATCCGCCGCCGATTAGCGCTAATTCTTCGCCAATTGAAGCTAATTCTCCTCCGATTAGCGCTAACCAGAAGAAAAGTAACGCTAATTTCTTTCCGATTAAAGCTAACTCATCGCCGATTAGCGCTAATTCTCCTCCCATTAGCGCTAATCGAAACAATAGTGACGCTAATTTCTTTTCGATTGACGCTAATTTTCTGCCGACTAACGCTAATTGGGTTTCGACTAAGCTTAATCCAGCTTGAACCGCGCTTGTTTTCAGATAAACCGCGCTTGATTGAAGATAAACCGCGCGGCATTTGGAAAAAAGCAAGCTTGTTTTATTTGACTTTCCGCTTACCCAAATCAATTTCTCGTTTATCTTTACTTATATGAAGCGTATATTACTTCTGGTTATGGTGGTTGGCTTGGGATGGAGTGAGGGGTTTGGGCAGGCACCGTTGGTCAAACAATGGGATAAAAGATTTGGGGGGGATTCCACTGAGGTACTCAACACGTTTTTATATACCAAGGATGGAGGATATATGATGGGGGGCTGGACCCTTTCGGATAGTAGTGGGGATATTTCGCAGCCTTTAAGAGGAGAATATGACTTCTGGGTAGTTAAGACCGATGCTTCGGGAAACAAGAAGTGGGAAAAGCGTTATGGGGGAGTGAAGAGAGATATACTAACATCCATCCTTGAAACAAATGACGGTGGATATTTACTTGGGGGATACTCCAAATCAGGAATTGGCTGGGACAAGAGTCAACCAAATTTGGATTCCAGTTCCAATACAAGCGATTATTGGATTATAAAGATTGATTCAATCGGCAATAAGCTATGGGACAAAAGCTATGGCGGTGACAAATCCGATGAACTTACCCGAATGCTTCGAACGTATGATGGCGGGTATTTATTGGGTGGCAATACTTGGTATAAATCTACTGGAGATATATCTGAATACCAAAAAGGTTTTAGAGATATCTGGGTTATAAAAATTGATTCTGTTGGTGTGAAACAGTGGAACAGACGTTTAGGTGGAAACTATTTTACTGCTCTGACTGCCATGCAGCCCACCTATGATGCCGGGTACATTCTTGGTGCAGAACTTTTTTCTTCCAAAGGCGGAGATGCATCCGAGGAGGAAAGAGGATACACTGATTATTGGGTTTTAAAACTTGATTTTGAAGGACGTATGGAGTGGGAAAGGCGATTTGGGGGAGCGGCTGAGGACTATTTATCACAAATTTTACCGACAGAAGATGGATATTTATTAGGCGGCTCTTCTGCTTCTGGAGTCAGTTGGGATAAAACGGTGGCAAACATAGATACCTGTTGGAACCCATTGGACTTTTGGATTGTAAAAATTGATTTTTGGGGAAATAAGCAATGGGATAAAAGTTTTGGTGGATTGGATAATGACGATGAGATCGCAACTCTTTCTTATGCACGAGATTCAGGTTATTTAATAGCAGGAACCTCTTATTCCATGGGCAACGGAAGTAAATCCGAAGACAATCTTGGATTGGAGCAGGCGTGGATTGTTAAAATAGATGTTTCAGGAAATATAATTTGGGACAAAACAATTTTGACAGACGGTCATGATGAAGGTGGTTATCTCGTATTAACTCCCGATGGTGGGTATGTGATAGCAACTTCAACAAATTCAGGAATAGCAGGATACCAAACACAAAAAAGCCGGGGACGCTTAGACTTTTGGCTTATCAAGTTTATAGATACTTTAAACGATTGTAATTTAAATGTTAGCATAATTAAGGATGGCAACACCCTGTCCTCCTTCGGCGCCTCCTCATACCAATGGTATCTCAATGGCAGCAAAATAAACGGAGCAACACAAGCGGTTTATATTGCCAATGAACCCGGCAGCTATGCTGTGGAAATAACAGACGGCAATGGATGCACGGCCTTATCAACTCCTATATTCATTACCGGTGTGAATGAAATAGAAAGCGAAGCGGTGAGCATTTATCCCAATCCATCTGCAATGAACAATTTGCAAATAACAATGACCAATAGTTTAGTGGGAAGTAACATGGAAGTGTATGATACCAATGGGAAGATGGTGTTTCAAACAACTATCAACCAACAACAAACAACTCTCTCTCCGGCTTTATCTGCCGGAGTGTATTTCATCCGCATTCATTCAGAGAGGGTGAGTATTGTAAAAAAGTGGGTGCGTTTGTAAATAGCTTTTCTCCATTTACCTCTGTGTATTCTCTGCGCAACTCTGCGTAGTAATTCCTGCTTGAAATACACAGAGATGCACAGAGTTTTGACTGAGTTCACTAAGAGTGCCCTAGCTGACCATTCCCTATTGTCAACTTGAATGCTATCTTCGCGCGCTTTTACAAGCAGCTAATAAGTTTCAAAACAGTTTATGAGGAATCAGAACATTCGCAACATCGCCATTATTGCCCACGTAGATCACGGGAAAACCACCCTGGTTGATAAGATTTTACACCAGTGCTCGCTCTTCCGCGACAATCAGCAGACCGGGGAATTGATTCTCGACAACAACGATTTGGAAAGAGAACGGGGAATCACCATTCTGGCGAAGAACGTTTCGGTAGAATATAAAGACATCAAGATTAACATCATTGATACACCCGGCCACGCCGACTTTGGTGGCGAGGTAGAGCGTGTGTTGAACATGGCCGACGGAGTGCTTTTGTTGGTAGATGCCTTTGAAGGCCCTATGCCACAGACCCGCTATGTATTGTCGAAGGCTTTGGCTTTGGGCAAGAAGCCGATTCTGGTGATTAATAAAGTAGATAAAGAAAACTGCCGCCCGGACGAGGTGCATGAGTCTGTTTTTGACTTGATGTTTCACTTGGAAGGCACTGAAGAGCAGTTGAATTTCCCTACTGTTTATGGTTCTGCCAAGAGAGGCTGGATGGGTGCCGATTGGAAACATCCGGCAGAGGACGTAACTTTCTTGTTGGATACTATCATCGGACATATTCCGGCTCCGCAGATTGCAGAAGGAACGGTGCAAATGCAAATCACTTCGTTGGATTACTCTTCTTATTTAGGTCGGGTAGCTATCGGAAGAATTACACGTGGAAACCTGACCTCTGGTCAGAACGTGATGCTGATGAAGCGCGACGGAACAAAGGTGAAGTCGAAAATAAAGGAGTTGTATGTGTTCAGTGGTTTAGGAAAAGTGAAGGTGGACAAAGTAGAATGTGGTGATATTTGCGCCATCATGGGAGTGGAAGGTTTTGATATTGGCGACACGATTGCCGATATTGAAAATCCGGAAGCTATGCCGCCGATTCACATTGACGAGCCAACGATGAGCATGGTGTTCACGACAAATACCTCGCCCTTCTTTGGTAAGGAAGGAAAGTTTGTGACCTCGCAGAAAATCCGCGAGCGTTTATATAAAGAGTTGGAAAAGAACTTGGCGCTGCGAGTAGAAGATACAGAGTCTGCCGAGAAGTTTAACGTTTTCGGAAGAGGCATCCTTCACCTTTCTGTATTGATTGAAACCATGCGCCGCGAAGGCTATGAGTTGTCTATCGGCAATCCGCGTGTATTGACCAAAGTGATTGATGGCGTAAAGCATGAGCCGATAGAAATCCTGACCATTGATGCACCGGAAACAGTAGCCGGAAAGTGTATCGAATTGGTGACTCAAAGAAAAGGCGACCTGCTGGTGATGGAGCCGAAGGGCGACATGATGCACATAGAATTTGAAGTGCCGTCCAGAGGATTGATTGGTTTGAGAACGTTGATTCTGAACAGCACCGCCGGCGAAGCCGTGATGGCGCATCGCTTCAAAGCCTATATGCCTTGGAAAGGTGATATCCCATCTCGTATCAACGGTACTATCATTGCTAAAGAGGCAGGAAGAGCAACTGCTTATGCGATGGATAAACTAACAGACCGCGGCAAGTTTTTCATTGACCCGAGTGTGGAAGTATATGAAGGGCAAATCATTGGTGAATATTCCAAGAGCGGAGATTTAGTGGTGAATGTGGTTCAAGCAAAACAGTTGACCAACTTCCGCGCTGCGGGAACCGATGATAAATCTACTCTTCCTCCTCCTATCCGCCATAGTCTCGAAGAGAGCATGGAGTATATTCAGGAAGATGAGTACGTGGAGATCACTCCTAAGTCCATTCGTTTAAGGAAGATTTTCTTGAGCGAAAACGAACGGAAGAGAGCGTCAAAGTAGGTCGAAACCCTCCCTCAAATATTTATTTAGTTTTGCGCGCCCTAAAATAAAGGGGTGCGAAAATTTTATTACGTGCAACCCGTCAACTATTGACCTGAATGAAGAACAAGGAAACCCTCATAGGCTGGCTGCTGATTGCCGTATTGATGATAGGATTTATTTTCTATCAGAATAAGAAGTTTGAAGAAGAGCAGTTAAAGAAGAAAGAACTGCAAAAAACGGAGCAAGCCGAGAAGACCGCGCCTACTACTCCAACCACAACAACCCTTATATCTGGAGATACTACTGTTGAGCAAAGTATTGCTTCATCAGAAGCTATTCCCGTGGACAGCGCACAAAGAGAAAGCAAGTATGGCGCATTTTCTGCCGCAGCAGGTGGCGAGGAAAAGTTATTCGTACTTGAAAACGATGTGGTGAAAATCATTCTGACCAACAAGGGTGGGCAGATAAAAAGTATTGAGCTCAAAAAATTTAAGACCTCAGATAAACGACCACTGATACTTTTCACCGACAAAACAAATTCGGTCAGCTACCAGTTTCCGATTGATGAAAACCGGGTGATTGATACGAAGGATTTCTATTTTGAACCGATAGGCGAAGGCTTTAGAGTAAGTGGAAACGATTCGAGCTCATTTTCTCTTCGCCTTCAGGCCGGAGAGGGGAAATATCTTGAACAAAAATATACCCTCAAAGGAAACTCCTATCTCTTCGATTATCAAGTGATTTTGAATGGTTTGAATTCCATCATTCCATCCAATACTACTTTTATCAATGGCCATTGGGAGAATACGCTTAGTAATCTGGAGCAGAATATTGATTTGGAGAGAAGATACTCTGCTCTTTATTACCGGTATAATCAAAGTGATGTTGCCCATCTGAGCGAGGACAAAGAAACCGACGAGCATGTATTCGATACCCCGCTGGAGTGGATTTCTTATAAGCAGCAGTTTTTTAATTCAACGATGTTCAGCAAAGGGCTTTTTCAACGGGGGAAGTTGAAGACCTTTTTTAGTAAAGAGCATCATGAATACGTCAAGAAGTATGATACCCGCTTTGTCTTGCCTTATCAGTCAGGATCACAAACCAAGTATGACTTTCAATATTACATAGGTCCGAACAACTATAACACCCTCGCCTCAATGGATAAAAAGGTGGAGGAGGTGATCAAGTTAAGTCCCGACTTCTGGCTCTTTTCCTGGATGCGCTATATCACCCGTTTCATCATTTGGGTGTTTAGCTGGTTTGATAGTGTGCATTTGAACTACGGAATCATCATTTTGTTGATGACCATTATATTGAAGATCGCTCTTCACCCTCTTACAGCCAAATCAATAGAAAGCGCCGCCAAGATGAAAATTCTTGCTCCGGAGATTGCCGCGTTGAAAGAGAAGTATGGCGATGACCAGTCTAAGATTGGTGCAGAACAGATGAAGTTGTATCAAAAGGCAGGAGTGAGTCCATTAGGCGGCTGTCTGCCTTTGTTGCTTCAGATGCCTATCCTGATGGCCATGTATTATTTCTTCCCGGCTTCTATTGAGTTGCGTCAACAGTCCTTTCTTTGGGCTAGTGATTTATCCAGTTATGATGCGATTGTAACATTCTCTACCGCCATTCCGCTAATCGGGAATCACATCAGTCTGTTTACGGTCTTGATGACCATTACTTCCATTGGTCAAGCTGTGATGAATAACCAGATGAACGCGATGACAAACCAACAACCGGGCATGAAGTATATGCCTTATTTTATGCCGTTGTTGCTAATGTTTATGTTCAATAGTTTCCCTGCGGCGTTGACTTATTATTACCTGCTGCAAAATCTGCTTGGCATGGGTCATCAGTGGATTATTCAGAAGTTCTTCATCAATGAAGCAAAGCTGCGTCATAAAATTGAGGAGAATAAAAAGAACCCTAAGCCTGCATCTTCTTGGCAAAAGAAACTAGAAAACATGCAGCGCGAAACACAGAAAAAGAAGAAGGAAAAATAGCCGCTAACTCTAGCTCATTTTCAACCAGAAATCCTTGGTATTACCTCTCCATTTGGGAGAATTGTCACAATAGTGTAAAAAAATCGTCTTGCCGAAGTGCGATTCAAAAATTCAATTACTTTTGACCACCATTTTTAAAACCAAAATAAAAAAACAAAGAATGAAAAAGCTTTTACTATGGTCTGCCATGGCAATTACCGGCTTATGTGCAAACGCACAAGAGAAAATGTATCGGGATACTCGTTTAGAACAGTCGCTTATGGAAGAAAGACCTGTTGTATTACAGAAGGATTATAATTCTATTGACCACCCACGAAAAAACCGAGCTCAACGCTCTATAACATCAGGGACTAAATTAATCTCGGACACTTTGGGGAGTGCTGGTAACCTGTTGACCGTGCTTAATAACGAGTGTAACCAGATTGATGTCAATGACTCACTGAATATCGTAACGTTTATTCACAGAAATGATGACCGGAAATTTCTTAATACCAACGTGGCACAATATCGCTTTGACATTTCAAAAAACCGGGGAGTTCCTGGATCTTGGACTAAAGATATTGGCCCTATTACCAATGACGTAAACATAGATAACGTTTCTGTCAATGGTCGTTTCCCTCAGGCTGGCGTTTACAATCCTGCTGGGAATACCATTGTGGACAGTGCTTACCTAGTTTATTCTGGCACTTGGCACAACGGTGATGCCGGCGGTTGGACCGGACAAATGCGCGGCAGAGGACAACTTTCTGGCGACCTGAACTCTTTCGACGTCCATATTGATACCATCAATAATGGAAACGTAGAGATTGCTTCAGGGTTCTGCCAAAGTGCACCTGGAATATTTTGGAATTTGAATCTCGACCGTACCGGCGGGTTCAATGGTAACGCGAATCACATTGTTAGTGGCTTTATTTTAGAGAAAGGAATATGGAATTCTACCACCAAACAAGTAGATTGGACAGAGCATCGGATTAATCAAAACTTTGCCTATACCACCTCGAATAGCTACAATAGCTCAGTCATTACTGGTTGGAACATGGATTTTGACCCGACTGGTCAATACGGATGGATTGTTTGTTTAGGTGATATCACCCAAGACAATGACAATGTGTACAATCCGATTTTTTGGAAAACAACGGACGGGGGTAATAACTGGACAGGTCCCATCGCCGTTGAACTGGATAATTTTACTGACTTGGTTAATCGTTTAGACCCAAGTTCTTCTGGAACTGCTACTACTACTTTTGAAAATGATTTAGTAGTGGATTACTTAGGCAATCCTCACCTACTGGTGGTTGTTTCAAAGGGATCTAGTTATAGTATCAGTGTTTCCGGTTTGAATATTTATGATATTACTTACGATGCCAACACGCCATCTTGCATATTAGGTAGTGTAAACGGATGGAGAGCGGTTCATATTAGCAATGTAGAGACCTTTAGAGGAGTTATTTCTAATGACAATCCTGCGCCATTGACACAAGATAACCGTCCTTTGGCTTCAAAAAGCAAAGACGGAAAAAAACTTTTTTTCTTCTGGGTTGACTCGGATAGCGAATTTCTTGGTTCCGCAGAAAATAATCTCCCTAATCTGATGACCAGAGGCTATGATTTAGAACATTTCGTGTCAACTCCAGTTATAAATCTTACAGAAGGCGATGAACTTTGGGGTGGTGAAACCAGCCGTGCTCCAGGTGGCCTGTTTGGTGGCGCCACTTTTGGTACGGCATCATTAAATGCACTGCAAAACAACAAAACATACAATGTTCCTTTTGTTTTTACTCAGATAGATTACCCTCACGATCCGGCTTCTGGTCTTGGCTCTTATCTTCAGCCTTGCGCCTTCTGGTATGTCAGCAATATTGATTTCGATCCTTATGATTTTTCTGTAGGATTAGCAGCTTCTATTCAATTGAACGGAGCAGATACCACGATTGTTGTTACCGGTAATACCTATACCGAAGATGGTGCGACGATTAGTTACGATACTGCTTGTTATAAGAGTGGCGATTTGAATTTGGTCGTTGACAATTCTAATGTAAACACCAATATTCCTGGCTCCTACTTTGTTTATTATACTGCCGAAGATTCTGCCGGAAATGTTTATGCCGCAAAAACTAAGGTGGTACTGGTTGGCTCCGCTCCGGTTGCTGATTTTAACTGGGCTTTCCCTTCTTTCAAGTATCGTGCCGTATTTACCGATTTATCTACCAACGAGCCAAATAAATGGAAATGGAATTTTGGTGATTCACAGGGTTCCAGCATCAAGAACCCCGTTCATAATTACGCCACCAACGACACCTTTGAAGTTTGTCTCGAAACCACCAATCTTTTCGGAACATCAGCATCCACTTGTAAATCAGTCGCAATCATAGGTGTGGGCATTGAAGACCTTCGTTTTGAAGCCAACATCAACGTGTTCCCCAATCCTTCCAATGGCAACTTCAGAATCAACTTTGCCGAAGGGATAAGTTCAGATGTTACAGTAAGCGTGTACAATATTTTGGGCGAAACTGTTTCTGCTCCTGCTCGTTACAAAGCAGGCATCACAAATGTAGACATGAATCTTTCATCGGTTGCAAACGGGATTTATTTGGTAAAAATTACCAACGATAAGGGTACTGCTGTAAGGCAAATCACCGTATCACACAAATAACTTCAGGTTTTAATAATCAAAAAAGGCTCCCGCTTCGCGGGAGCCTTTTTTGATTATACTACTTGACGACCCCACTTAATTTCCCATATTTATAATACAGGTCAATAATGGTCTTCGTAATTTCATAATCCGAATGATATTTCAGAAAATCTAATGGCAAATTGCAATAGTTGATAAACTCCTCATAGTTTTCTTCAGGCAGGTCAATCAGACCATTTTCGTTATAGTAGTTAAGCAGTTCTTTAAATACGCGCCTCCGGTCATCTTCTGCAATTTGTTGTTTCAGTTTCTTGCGTTCTTGAGCGCGCGCACTGAGCATCTCATACAGCGCACTGATAGGACTTGTAAAAGAAATCTCTGGCCTTTCCAATTCTTTCGGAGTGATTCCCAGTTTCTTTCTTTCCTCTTCAATCTGTTCCAGTGTTTTGGGAGCTTTAATTATTACGGCTTGGTTAAGCCCGATACTCAAAGGCTCCATCACAAAGCGAAGGGCATATTCACTGCGCACTATAGAGTCAACCACCGAAAACTTAGTCGTGCGATAACCCGGATAAAAAAGAAACAGTGTATCGCGTCGCCCAATAGTCTCCTCCACATACCCCCGGCCATCTGTCGCCATCGTGACACTTGGTTTTGGATTGATAAGACTCACACCACCCAATGGCCGCAGCGTATAACTATCCAGTATCGTTACTTTGATAAGCGCCGTATCGGACTGTGCATCACTTTGAATTGGAGTAAAAAAAACAACAAAAGCCACCGCCCTGCACCAAATCCTCATGCCGCAAATGTAAACAAGTACTTATCTCATCAAGACTTTATGAATGATGGCGGCTACGGTCAATGCCTCTATGTTCAGGAGAAAGTAAGATAATAACGATGGTTGTTTATCAGGGCACTTTCATCATTCCGCAATAAATTATAACTAAAATCCTTTTTTAACATTTAATCCAAAGTCTGCCTGCATTTTAAAAACCGCATCAAATTCTTAAGAAAAACAGGACAGCCACTTTCAGGCTAATCAGATATGGAATTTAGCGGGAAACCCCGGACAGTTTTCGGCTTGGATGTGGTATGCTTGCCAAACAAGGTTACGATTCGAATATTGGCAGCGCATCAAATTTATTTTTTACCAAAGCGTCTATATGACGCAAGTCGTCCTTAAAAATTACAAATGGAATTACTTATCTTTGCCGTCGTTGAGAAATCAGTTTAATAAATTGTTCCGTTCTGAAAGATGCTCGCACCTCGTAGCCAATTCAGCGGTTATTTTAGTCTTACTTAAAAATCATTACAATTAACATGGTACCTATTCTTGTTTTCTTTTTCGCACATCATTATCTGTCGCTTTTCTCTCAAAGTTTCCTGATGCACCGCTATGCAGCGCACGGGGCATTTACCATGAATAAATTTTGGGAAAAATTTTTCTTCGTCTTTGCCTATGTAACGATGGGGTCTTCCTATCTCAGTGCTTGGTCTTATGGCGTGATGCACCGTATGCACCATGCCTTTGCAGACACACCGAAAGACCCTCATTCACCAAAATATTTCAATAACCTGTTTGCCATGATGATGCACACCGAGAAGATCTATGGCGGCATCGGAAAAGGCACTATTGAAGTAGAAGAAAAGTTTAAGAAAAACGTTCCTAGTTGGCATTCATTTGATCTTTGGGCACGCTCATGGCCATCTAGAATCATGTGGGGCTTCGTTTATTTTGCTTTCTACTTTTATTTCGCTCCTTCTATCTGGTGGTATCTGTTACTGCCCATTCACTTCTTTATGGGACCGGTTCACGGAGCCATTATCAACTGGTTCGCTCACAAATATGGTTATGTAAACTTTAAATCAAGCAATACATCTAAAAACCTGATGCCTTTGGATATTTTCATGTTAGGCGAGGGCTATCATAACGACCACCACAAATTCCCTTCCCGCATCAATTTCGGTGTAAAATGGTATGAGATTGACCCCCTTTATCCGGTCATTTTATTTTTGAACTTTGTAGGAATTGTAAAGGTGAAGCAGAAGGCCTTTGGCAAAGTGGAAGCAGAATTCTAAACGCTCGATTTCAAATCTGAAATAAAAAAAGCGCCAACTCAAATGAGTTGGCGCTTTTTTTATTTCACCAATTTATGGTGCCAAATAACTTCTCCCTCTTGGTTAGCCACCTCAACAAGATAAATTCCCGAACCATACTGAGTAAAATCAATCGCCCCTTTTCTACTTATCCTCTTCTGAATCAATTGTTGACCCAATGAATTATACAGTAGACCTCTTTCCAAAATCAAATAGGCTTAGTTAGTAAGTTAGCAATAGCCGCGATTAGGTTGAGCCGCAATTTGAACCTTCTTCTTCTGTTTCGATATTTTTCAGCCAGTATTCTGAATATTTTGAGTTTTCGGATGATATTCTCGATAGCCACCCTGCTGGAGGATATCCGTTGGTTTCTTTGTTTATCTGTTTTGGTAAGCGGATTTTTCTTGCTTCTTTTCTTTGGTATTTCGGTATTGGGATGTGCCTTTTGTAATCCTTGGTATCCGGTATCTACTTCTGCGGTTATGGTGGGATGGATGGGTGTTTGGCTTTGTTTATACAGCTTGTAATCATGCTTGCGTCCATTTCCCACTTCGGTGCAAACAATCTGTCGGGTATTTTGGTCTGCTATTATCTGTGATTTTAAGGTGTGTCTTTTCTTTTTACCTGAGTAATAACGCCGCTGTTTTTTTTAGGTCGCTCAATAGGGGTTTCCGTCACATCTATCCAGACTAGCTCAAACTTATTTTCCGGACGGGTAAGTACCTTTTTGCCGGGCAAATGAAACCGGGGATCGTTGATGAGCTTATGCTCCGTATCCATAATTATTTTGCAAACCGCCGATTCACTAATGTCATAGGTAACGCCAATATGGAACATCGTTCGATACTCCCTGTAATACATCAGGAGCATCAAAACCTTTGTCCTCTAAACTTAATTTGGAAGCCACTCCACGGCTTGGGTGCTTTCTTGCTTTTGCATTTGCCTCTTCTAGAGCCTGCACCATCAGATGAAACACCTCTCGGGTGACTCCTGTACTACGTTTAAACTGTGCCTTTGGCTGTTTTTGAATAATTGCCCATCGCATGAAGCAAAGAAATTATCAAACTTCTGTTTTTCCACAATTCAATCAACAGAACACATAGTCTAGTGTACTTATTTTTAGAATAAACCCATTTTGGAAAGAAGTCTAGTGTAATTCCATAAATAGCATCACTACTCAATTCAATATTCAATAGATTAGAAACACGGTTGGGGAAAACCTTTATTACCTCCGCCTGATTCATCGTGCGCCCATCAATCCCGTTGAAACCTACCAACGGAAGGGTGATATACGAAGTGTTGTTTACGTTGGTATAAACCGTATTAGATGCCACTACCGGATTCACCAAAGAATCCATGCTGTTTCCCGGATACATCACTCCACCGGTATTCATATTCCGGTTGAAGCGCGGATAATTGGACGACGTAACATCCACCCGAATTCTATGTCCTGCTAAAAAGGTAAGCGAAGTACACGGCAACTTCATCACACAATCATAATCCGTACCCGGAATCATCAGCATCGTATCTGCCGCATTGATACCATTGCGAAAGCGCATTCGCATCACACCATCATTCACTAGCATCGAGCGGCTATCCGGATATACATCCGTTAGCCGAATATCAAAGTCCGTATCTCTTCGATTGGAAGAAACTTTCAGATGAACCACCACATTGCCTCGCATCGCCATATTCTGCGTCAGTGTATTCGTGGTGAAGGTCAGTATATCATTCCGGCTTTCCACCAAGATTGCTTGGTCATAAGGTCCCTGAACTAAGTCTGCACGTAGCGTAGGGCCTCCAATCGTTGGAGAAGGATCCGTCGGGTCATAATTAAAAGTCAAACTATCCGCATTACTGGTTGGTACCGAAACATCCAGCAATCCGTCTTTATGCAAATAGAAATTCGTATTCACACCACCGGCTGGCGGCCAAGACGGACTGTTCTGCCACACATCCTCTCCCATCTGAAAATACTGAACCTTCGGGCTTTGATCCCAACCGTTTGCCTCATTTCTTAAATAAAAATCAAAGAATCGCAACGCCAGCGAATCATTCCAATGAGCCGATGCCGGATAATTCAACTCGCCCTGCGGCACGCTACCCACCTGCGCCATGCCGCTACCACCATGCACCCAAGGACCCATAAGCAACCGGTGCTGATCACGCACCAATATTTGATTACTATTCTGAATCGCCGTATAGAAATCTAACATCGTTTCAATATTATGGTCATACCATCCGCCAATCATAAAGCAAGGCACGCGGATACTATCAGGATAAAAATTTGCACTCTCTGCAAAGGTCCAAGTCAAATCATGCACCGGATGCGTCATGATAATCGCCGAGGTACCAAACCCCAAAACATCCAATTGTTGAACATACTCCGTCTTCAAACATCCATTCGGAAAATATTCATCATACTGATACTGTGGTGCCGCTACCAGCGGACAAATACAAGTCAAATGCGGCGGATTTTTCTTCGCTGTTGCAAACTGCACTCGCCCCAGCGCTGAGAGCCCCCAAGTCCCCACCTTGCCATTGCTCCATGTTTGAGCTGCAATCCATTCCACCGCATCATAACCGTCCTTACCATTATCCGGCGCACCGGCATATTTCGCCGCCGCAGAACCATAAAAGCCCCGCCAATCCAGAATCACAAAAATATAAGAGCTGCTATCCAAGTTCATACCTACCAGCGGCAAACCGATGACGCGATAACGCTGTCGGTTATATGGCGTCTGCACCAAAATCACCGGTCCCTGCGCCATACCCTTCGGAATATAAATATCTGCCGCCAATTTTCTGCCATCGCCCATCGGTATCGAGTCCACCTGCGGCGTCAAAACCGCCAGCGATTCTTTTGCAAATCCAAGAAAAAAGAAAAGAAAAAAAGCGTAAAGAAGATTTTTCATCATCGTGGTTTAATGCTCACTAAGACCGAGCTAAACTAAAGAAGTTTAAGCATTCGGCCTTCGGTGGTTTTGATATATTTGCCGCCCGTTTGAGGTGAAACTCACCCCGACATGCCAGTCCCAGAAATCATTGCACAAAAAATCCTGTAAAGATTTTTTTTCTGGGTGTAGCGCAGCCCGGTAGCGCACTTGCATGGGGTGCAAGGGGTCGCAAGTTCGAATCTTGTCACCCAGACGTAGGCGAAGCCCCGGCTTCGCCTTTTTTTATTTGGGCGGCTAACGGGTTTCTTTCTTTATGCTTTGTTTTGGTAATTAATCCTTCTTCTTGAAGTCGCCTCGTTTCCAGGCTCTGATAAACTCAGCCCAGGCCAGCGGGTTGAAGATGTTCTGCGGAGCAGTTTGGCCGTAGTAGTATTTTTTGGCTGAGGCATTGCGCAGGTTGCGCACCCCTGCCTCGCGTCCGTCGGCTTCGAGGGTTTCGCCCAATTCAGCCAGTCGCTCGCGATCGAGGTTTCGGCGGGCGCGGTCCAGGTCGTCTTCGGGCGGATGAGTATCTAAAAACACCTGATGAAAATCTTCGCGCCTCCAAGGCATGATAATCGTTTCGCGCAAGTAGACTTCCGAACGAGTCATTAGTTGAATAATAGAAAATTTTTGATTGTCGAGTTTAGACGGAATAATATAAACCGAAGGCCTGAATCCGATAGAAGTAAAATAGAGCGTGTCGCCTTCCATAGCTGCGAAAGAGAAAAAGCCATCTGGCCCCGCAGTGGCGACGCGGCCACGATTGAGCAGCGTGATGTGTGCAAAGGGCACGCCCATCAGGCTGTCGGCAGTCAGTGTATAGCCCGAAAACTGAACCAACTTGCTATCTTTTTGCGAAATGGCGGTGATGGAAGAACCGAGGAGGAGTAGGAAGATGAATAGTCTGTTCACCAAACGAAAATATAAAGGTTCATGAGTTTGGAATAGAATTATTGACGGAGTAAGAGCTGATTGAGAAGATTTAACAGCAACAAAACCTATAAAACAAGTCGCGCCCTTCTTTATATTTGCGGCCTCAAATCTCTACCAAAACAACATAATCATGATAAATCTTCGCACCTCCGATCATTTTGTAAACCGCCACATCGGAATTGATGAAACCGCCTTTCAGCAAATGCTACAAGCTGTTGGAGTAAACAGCTTGGAAAATTTGATTTCAGAAACTATTCCCAACAACATTCGCCGCCGCGAAAAACTCAATCTGCCAGATGCGCAAAGCGAATACACCTATTTAAAAGAACTGAGAAAGAAGGCTTCGAAAAACAAAGTGTTTCGCAGCTTTATAGGCATGGGCTACTTCAATACGATTGTGCCTGCTGCCATCCGTAGAAATATTCTAGAGAATCCGGGTTGGTACACGCAATACACACCCTATCAGGCTGAAATTGCACAAGGAAGACTAGAGGCTTTGCTCAATTTCCAAACAATGGTCAGCGACCTGACCGGTATGCCGGTGGCTAATGCTTCGCTTCTTGATGAAGGCACCGCCGCTGCTGAAGCCATGCACATGTTCTGGGGATTAAAAAATAAAAAGATGCCCTGCACAATAAATTCTTCGTTTCGGAACGCTGCCTGCCGCAAACGATTGATGTAATCAAAACCCGTGCACATTTTCTGGGTATCGAGGTCATCATCGGCGACCATAACGTATTGAGCCTTGACAAAGATTTCTTTGGTGCCTTGTTGCAGTATCCCGCCAAGGATGGGAATGTGATTGACTACAAATCCTTCATTGATAAATGTCACTCAGTTGAATGTTACGTATGCGTTGCTTCTGATTTGCTGGCGCTCACGCTGCTCACTCCTCCGGGAGAATTTGGCGCGGACTGTGTCGTAGGAAATTCCCAACGCTTCGGAGTGCCGATGGGTTATGGCGGCCCTCATGCCGCTTTCTTTGCCACCAAAGATGATTACAAAAGAATCCTTCCAGGAAGAATCATCGGTGTATCAGTAGATGCTCAAGGTCAACCGGCTTTGCGCATGGCGCTTCAAACTCGCGAACAACATATCAGAAGAGAGAAGGCCACTTCCAACATTTGTACCGCTCAAGCTTTGCTTGCGATTATGTCGGGCATGTATGGTGTTTATCACGGCCCGGATGGCTTGAAGAATATTGCCCTCCGTGTTCATACCCTCACAGCTATCTTGAAAAAGGAATTACATCACCTTGGTTTTAAAATAGCCAACGAGCATTTCTTTGATACCCTGCGCATTGATACCAAAGGAAAAGAACAAGCGCGCGACTTCATTCATCAACTGGCTCTGAATCAGGAAATCAATTTCTTCTATGACGAATCGGGCATCACTATTTCATTAGACGAAACCACCCAGCCCGAAGATGTGGTGGACATCGTGGCGCTGTTTGCTCGCGCACAGGGCAAGGATGATTACACCTTCGACATCTATCGCTACAACAACCCAGAAATAAATATCCCCGAATCACTCAAGCGTTCTTCTTCGTTCATGACCCATCCGGTGTTCAACACCCACCGCAGCGAAACACAACTGATGCGCTACATCAAACGCTTAGAAAACAAAGACCTTTCTCTTACCAAGTCCATGATTGCACTCGGCAGTTGCACGATGAAGTTAAACGCCGTGGCCGAACTGGAACCGGTAAGCTGGTCCGAGTTTGGAAACATCCATCCTTTTGCTCCCAAAGACCAAGTCGCCGGATACCTCGAAGTCATCACTGCTTTAGAAAATTACCTCAGCGAGATTACCGGCTTCCATGCCACCTCACTTCAGCCAAACAGCGGCGCACAAGGCGAATATGCGGGGCTGCTCGTCATTCGTGCCTACCAAGCAGACATTGGCCAAGGCCATAGAAACGTAGCTTTGATTCCCGCTTCTGCACACGGAACCAATCCTGCCAGTGCGGTCATGGCTGGCTTGAAAGTAATAGTGGTTGCTACCGATTCTCACGGCAACATTGATGTCGCTGATTTGTTGAAGAAAGCCGAAGAACATAAAGACAACCTCTGCTGCTTGATGGCGACCTATCCTTCCACCCACGGAGTGTTTGAAAGCAATATCAAAGATGTCTGCCAACTGATTCACGCCAACGGCGGACAGGTCTATATGGATGGTGCCAACCTCAACGCTCAAGTAGGTTTGACCTCACCGGCGCTGATCGGTGCAGATGTCAACCACATCAATCTCCACAAAACATTCGCCATTCCTCACGGCGGTGGCGGACCGGGCATGGGCCCTATCTGCGTGGCGAAACACCTCGCTCCCTATCTTCCCGGCAACGCCGTCGTGAAGACCGGTGGCGACAAAGCCATTCATGGAGTCAGCGCCGCTCCCTTTGGCAGCGCCAGCATCCTCCTGATTTCTTATGGATACATCCGTATGCTCGGTGCGCAGGGCGTAACCGATGCCACCATGTATGCCATCCTCAATGCCAACTACATGAAATCGCGCCTCGAAGAATATTATCAGGTCCTGTATGTAGGCAAAGAACATGGCCGCGTAGCCCATGAACTGATTCTCGATTTCCGCTCCTTCAAACATACCGTCGGCATCGAAGTAGAAGACGTAGCCAAGCGCCTAATAGATTATGGATTCCATGCGCCTACCGTTTCCTTCCCCGTCGCCGGAACCTTGATGATTGAACCCACCGAGAGCGAAGACAAAGCCGAACTCGATCGTTTCTGCGATGCGCTGATTTCCATTCGCAAGGAAATAGAAGCCATCGAAAACAAACAAATGGATGCGATAGATAACCCACTAAAAAATGCACCACACACTATTTCCGTAGTGACTGCCTCCGAATGGAACCATCCCTACACCCGCGAAGAAGCCGCCTTCCCGCTGCCCTTCGTCAGCGAAAATAAATTTTGGCCTGCCGTCAGCCGTGTCAACAACAGCCAGGGCGACCGGCATCTCATTTGCACCTGCCCGCCGACGGAGAGTTACGCCGAGGCAGTTTCGTAAGAAGTTAGAAGGCAGACTTTAGAAATCAGATTGAATGATTTGCAAACTGCATCCCAATCTTCGCCGTTATTGGTGTTTAGTATTCCATAAAAAAAAGACCTGCATGCCTCACCAATTCCCGCCGTCTTATGTTTGCAACTCACTTCATTTCCTCCAAAAATAATCGCACTTCCACCACAGCCGAATGCATTGATGCGAGAGATGAGCGCATTTAATTCAGAAATTAGCGCATCTGGCCATGAGGCGTATGCACTAAACTAGGAGATTAGTGCAGTTGGCTATGCGGCGTGTGCGCAAACTGTCGGAATCAATAGACCTCTTTCCAAAATCAAATAGGCTTAGTTAGTAAGTTAGCAATAGCCGCGATTAGGTTGAGCCGCAATTTGAACCTTCTTCTTCTGTTTCGATATTTTTCAGCCAGTATTCTGAATATTTTGAGTTTTCGGATGATATTCTCGATAGCCACCCTGCTGGAGGATATCCGTTGGTTTCTTTGTTTATCTGTTTTGGTAAGCGGATTTTTCTTGCTTCTTTTCTTTGGTATTTCGGTATTGGGATGTGCCTTTTGTAATCCTTGGTATCCGGTATCTACTTCTGCGGTTATGGTGGGATGGATGGGTGTTTGGCTTTGTTTATACAGCTTGTAATCATGCTTGCGTCCATTTCCCACTTCGGTGCAAACAATCTGTCGGGTATTTTGGTCTGCTATTATCTGTGATTTTAAGGTGTGTCTTTTCTTTTACCTGAGTAATAACGCCGCTGTTTTTTTTAGGTCGCTCAATAGGGGTTTCCGTCACATCTATCCAGACTAGCTCAAACTTATTTTCCGGACGGGTAAGTACCTTTTTGCCGGGCAAATGAAAAAGGGATCGTTGATGAGCTTATGCTCCGTATCCATAATTATTTTGCAAACCGCCGATTCACTAATGTCATAGGTAACGCCAATATGGAACATCGTTCGATACTCCCTGTAATACATCAGGAGCATCAAAACCTTGTCCTCTAAACTTAATTTGGAAGCCACTCCACGGCTTGGGTGCTTTCTTGCTTTTGCATTTGCCTCTTCTAGAGCCTGCACCATCAGATGAAACACCTCTCGGGTGACTCCTGTACTACGTTTAAACTGTGCCTTTGGCTGTTTTTGAATAATTGTCCATCGCATGAAGCAAAGAAATTATCAAACTTCTGTTTTTCCACAATTCAATCAACAGAACACATAGTCTAGTGTACTTATTTTTAGAATAAACCCATTTTGGAAAGAAGTCTAATGCGCTTGGCCGAGCGGTGAGTGCAATTATCCTGGAAATTAACGCAGATGGCTGGGTGGTAATTGCACATAATCTGCAAATGAGTGCAAGAAGCTGGGAATTGAGCGGATTAAAACTGAAAATCAATGCTCTAAAATCGAATTTTAGAGTGCCTCTCCATCTGTTTTTTCCTTAGCCATAATTTTCTGTGTTAAAAAATTATGACCTTAAATCTAAGCAAGGATTTCTAAAAAAGAAGATTGAAAATTCTACAGAGATGAACGTTTCGTTCATCCCTTCTTGGCATAAGATTTATTTTATGATATTGTGTTCAAAATTCAACACCATTTAATGGGGAAGTTTCTATTTGCCATTCTGAAATTATTTAAAGGCTTTCATCTGCTTCAACTTCGCCTCCGAGGCAAAACCGAAGCCGATATTCACGCCGAAAGAATAGTGACCGGCAAGGCATGGGCAGACTTTTGTGATCATCTAAAAGCCGCCGGCTCTTCACTCGTTTTTCCCGGCACACCGCGCGATGCTTTCAACCAGGCCGAAGGCGTGCGCTATCTCTCGCGCTTGACACGCGCCGCGCTCGAAGCCTATGTAGAATATGGAGATGAAGCCTTTCCTGAATTGCGCAGAATGGTACACGAAACAGTAAAGTTGGGCGCCGACAATCCCGACAATTACTATATGAATGCGCAGATCAGCGGCCAATATCAATACCGGATTGTCGGCAAAAGAAATACGATTGACTATCTCGGCTTCTTCACTCAAAATGGTGTTTACGGCACACCCAGCGGCATGGCGCCTTGCGGCGTGCTCGAAGGAAAAGAACTGGTGATAGATGAAGATGGAAGTTTTGAAATTATTCTGAGTAAAGAAAGACAAGGAAAGAACTGGTTGAAAATTGAAGAAGCGACCAGTCTATTGATTGTCCGGCAAACCTTTTTTGATCGGATCAATGAAGTACCTGCCGTATTGAAAATTGAAAACCTGAATGGACAGAAAGTACCGACCCCGCTTACCGCAGAAAAAATAGATAAGGGATTGGACACCGCGGCGCTTTTTATTGCCGGTGCGCCGATGCTCTTTGCCAAATGGGCCAAGGGGTTTACCAAACACGCCAATCAACTGCCGGTGTTCAGTCCTGCGATTTCAAACGCCGCCGGTGGCGATGCAAATATTATTTATCACCACAGCTATTGGAAACTTCAAGACGAGGAAGCACTAATCATCCAATTCACCCCTCCGGTGTGCGAAAGCTGGAATTTTCAATTGAATAATTATTGGATGGAATCTCTGGACTACCGGTATTTTCCGATTTCAATAAATAAACATGCTGCTATTCCCTCGCGTGATGGAAGTATCAGAATCATTGTATCAAAATCAGATCCCGGCTTGCCCAATTGGATAGATACTTGTCAGCACAACGAAGGAACTATGTGCCTAAGATGGTATCGAATAAAGGAGGGCGCAAAGACATCCGAGCCGAATTGTCGTGTTGTTAAAACCATAGATATTTCTCATGATGAATCGTGAAGTGACCACAGATAATTTTAATAAGAAACCTTTATGGGTAAACTTTATTAATAGCACTTGGAAACGTTCGTATTTTCTCGGAACAAAAATCGAACTCGAAAAAGACCATCTGATAAAACTTGCCCGAAAGCAATCAGGGCTTCATTCATTTGGAGAAGATTTTTGGGAAGAACCTTTAGAGCGACTGATCAGTTCTATCAATGAGGAGGCCGATCTGCATCCCATAGGAAGATTCATTACCCAAAAGCGATTGACCAGCCTGCTGACCATTCGACTGCGAGCAGAACATTGGTTCAGAAAACATCCGGAAATTCTTGAACAAGAGCTATATCCGGTCTATCTGATTTGCGGACTTCAACGAACCGGTACAACAAAACTGCAACGTCTCCTGTCCGCCGACCCCGACAATAGGGTGTTGTTGAGTTGGGAAGTACTCAATCCCGTTCCTTTAAGCGAAAACCCGGATGAAATAAATCAACGGATCGCCGCCGCAAAACTGAGTGAGAAAGCATTGAAATTAATGGCTCCCGGGTTTTTCTCTATTCATCCCGTAGAGTTTGAAAAGCCCGAAGAAGATATTCTCTTGTTGGATACCACCTTTATGAGTACCACACCGGAAGCAACGATGAACGTTCCCTCTTATGCTTCTTGGTTGGAGCAAACAGATCAATCAAATGCTTATGCCTATGGTGCCAAACTGTTGAAGTTTTTGCAATGGCAGCGACCGGGCAAGCGATGGATTCTCAAGACACCTCATCACATGGAGTTTCTCGATTTGGTCAAAAAACATTATGGGAAGGTGCATTATATCTGGACGCATAGAGATATCAACGAGAGCCTGCCGTCATTCATGAGTATGGTGGCGCACAGCCAGACCATATTTAGCGATAATGTATCGCTGCACAGAGTAGCGCAACACTGGCTGAGAAAGACCATCTATATGCTTTCAACGGGAATTGAATTTCGGAAAAATAATCCCAATCAAAAGTTCACAGACGTTTATTATAAAGACTTTATCGCCGCGCCGATGGATGTTATAGAAGAGCTATATCGTAGCATCGGGAAGATTTCGCCAGAGCTGCATCAAAAATTTCTCGATGCGGAGAAAATAAATGCGCCAAACAGATTTGGGAAGCACCGCTACAGTCTTGAAAATTTCAATTTAAATAAAGAGGATGTAGGTAAACAGTTGAAATTCTACACTGACTATCTTAAAACAATTCAGAAATAGAAATGAGTAAGGAAAAGGAAAGATATTCAAACGCATTTTCTGCCACGCTCAGTGGTATCGCTGACTTGTTCAGAAAGCAGAAAAATGTAGTGACGCTTAAAGAGGAAGATTTGCTGACCGGTAAGAATGTATTGATTACCGGTGCAAGTTCGGGGCTGGGATTTGAAGCATCGGTTCAACTGGCCAAACGCGGAGCCAAAGTGTGGATGGCTTGTCGAAGTGGCATTCCTGAAAAAGGAAAAATGGTTCAAAATCTTTCAGGAAGCAATCAGGTAGAAATGTTACCGGTTGATCTTTCGGATATAGATTCTATTGTCAAACTGGTGAATACACTGAAGGAATCATCCGTGAAGTTGGATGTCGTGATTTGTAATGCGGCTGTTGTTCCATTAAAAAGCAGAAAAACCAAACAGGGCTTTGAAGAAATGTTTATGGTCAACTATCTGGCAACCTATCTGTTTGTTCGGCTTCTTATAGAAAATGATTTGATTCATTTAGATGGTACTACGATACCGCGAATCATTTTTGTTTCCTCCGAAAGTCACCGAAATCCAAAAGAGTTTGATTGGAATGCATTTGGTAAGTATCAGGAATATAGCGCAGGTCAAAGTGTGGAGCGTTATGGATACAATAAATTACTGCTGACCACTTTTGCAAATGAATTATCCAATCGCCTGAATCCATCCGATAAGATTCGTTGCTCGGTATTCGCGCTTTGTCCCGGCCCGGTGAACACGAATATTGCGAGAGAAGCACCGGCTATCTTCAAACCATTGTTGAAGTTGATTTTTAAAATCTTCTTTAGATCGCCAAAGGTTGCAGTACAACCACTGGTATATTTTGCATGTTCTCCCGAAGTAAATGGAACGACGAATCGCTATCTCTTTCTAATGAGTGAAAAGCAAGTGGATATAAAAGCAAGCAATAGAGAAAATGGAAAGCGGCTTTGGAATCTTTCGGAAGAATTATTGCAGCAACATGGATTCGCTTTCCAAAAGTAAATCTATAGGAAGCAGATTTCCCTTCTGAATCAAAATGGGCTATTGAGTCTTTATAAGATATTCTGAGGCCAGATAAGTTTCCATACTATCATAATCTATAAACGATTTTGTATCGAAATATACGGTAATCATCCGCGGAATAATAATCAGCGGGTTGCCAAAAAACTTGAATGGATTTAGCAGATTTGATTCCTCCCGAACTTGTTCTTCTACGATACCATCAAACCATTCAGAATTGGCGTAGAGTTTTTCGTTCACCACATTTCGTACATAATTCCACAGAGGATGTATCCGAAGTGAAAGAGGTGTGTGTCCATTATGCCATCTATTCAGGAAGGTTTGGTAATCAATGCTTTTCTTTTGTGAAAACAAGGTTAACAAACAGGCACCCGGTGTCGGCTCACCATCGCTCCAGTTTTTAATATAGGCAACCGGTAAGGCTTCCGTCACACGATATCCTCCACAGAAACCATCAACCTTTTGGATGAAATCCATTTTATCCGCGTTGGATTTGTAGATAGAAATTACCGAAACCTTCTTTTTGCTAAACGGAATAATAGATAGACCGGGAGGAGCTTTTTCCGTTATGGTAAATTTAATTGCATCCGGGTTATACTCTTTATTGAGCCTTGATACCAGTTCAACTATTCTGTTTTTAAACTGAACATACGTCTCTTGATTATTTCCACGGATGAGGTATATTTCTTTGTTCATTCTGTTAATACATTTTAAATTACTATCGCATCACGAGGATAGATGAATGTTATGACAAAATCAAATGATGCCAACAACGGACTCCGTGTATTAGTGACCGGAGGATCTGGTTTTCTGGGAACGACTATCGTAGAGGAATTCATTGATGCAAAATGGGAGATGGATGTTCGAGAAATAAGAATTCTGGACATAAAAGAATATAAAGGCAAAAAAGACGATCGTATCACTTTCTATAAAGGAAATGTGTGCCGGTATGAGGAAATTAATGAGGCGTTTAAACAAATTGATGTAGTCATACATTCTGCTGCCATCATAGACTGGGGTACTAAATCAGAAAAGGAGGTGTATGACATCAATTTTGGCGGTACCCAAAACGTGATAAAGGCTTGCAAAGAGAATCATGTGTCGGCTCTTGTTTATGTAAGTTCTCTTGATGCAGTAATCAGCGGCAGCGACCTAATTGATATTGATGAATCTCAACCTTATCCTGCTGAGCATCCGAATATGTATTGCAAAAGCAAATCTTTGGCAGAAAGGCTTGTAATTGGAGCCAATCAAGACTCCTTCAAAACCTGCGCTATGCGGCCCGCAGATATTTATGGGGAAGGTGACCCTTACCACATTCCTCCTTTACTCGATATGGTCAAGAATGGATTTTATCTTCATATTGGAGATGGGTCTGCCAAGTGTCAGCATATTTATGTGAGAAATATGGCGTGGGCGATTTTGCTGGCAGCGAAGGCCCTGGTTGAAAACAATCATCAGGTTCCGGGGAACGTATATTTTATAACCGACGGGCCTGGATCGAATTTCTTTACTTTTTTCGATAATCTCATTACCCAATCCGGATATAAAATTTGGCCGCGTAACTTTCGATTATCTCGTAGGGTGGCTTATTTATTAGGATCCATATCAGAATATGTTGCACTTCTGGTTCGACCGATAAAGTATTATAACCCGAAGTTGAGCCGGTTTGCAGTCATGTATATCAGCACGGAATTCACTTTTACATCGGCCAAAGCAAATCGAGATTTCGGTTTTCAACCTAAATACAGCGTTCAACAAGCTTTAGAAAACACCACCCTATTTTTTAGAAGAGAGATACCCTGATTCCATTCCCGACCGTTTCTTACCTTTGCCTAGAACCATTTATTTCTTCAAAAATTAATATTCCTTGAATTTCTCCGAACTAAACTTTGAACCATCCTTACTGGAAGGTCTCCATTCTATGGGCTTTGATAAAGCCACACCTATACAAGAACTGGCAATCCCTATCATCCTGAAACATCATGACCTGATAGCTTGTGCTCAAACGGGTACCGGTAAAACGGCGGCTTATTTGCTTCCTGTAATCAATAAAAACATTCAATCGCATAAACATGCAGTGAATACGCTAATCATTGTTCCAACGCGTGAGTTAGCGGTGCAGATTGATGAAGCCATGCAGGGCTTCGGATATTTCACACCCGTAAATGCTATTGCAATCTATGGGGGAAGCGATGGGATCTCATTTGCGCAGGAGAAGAAGGCTTTGACCGAAGGGGCAAATATTATTATCGCTACACCCGGCCGTTTAATAGCCCACCTGAACATGGGTTATGTGAAGTTTGATGAACTGGAACACCTCATCCTTGATGAAGCGGACAGGATGCTGGACATGGGGTTCAGCGATGATCTCAATAAGATTATCAGCTTTCTGCCGAAGAAAAGACAGACGTTGATGTTCAGTGCTACGATGCCACCCAAGATTCGTGAACTGGCAAAGAAAATCCTAAACAATCCTGAAGAAGTCAATATATCCATTTCAAAACCTGCTGCGGGAGTATTGCAGGCTGCTTATGTTGTTCATAGCGCTCAGAAAATGGGATTGCTGAAAGGTTTATTAAGAGATAAAAACATCGCCAGTATTCTTATTTTTTCTTCGACTAAAGATAAAGTGAAAGAACTAGAGCGTGAATTGAAAAGGCTCCAATTTAATGTGGCAGCGATCCATTCCGATTTGGAACAGGTTGAACGGACAGAGGTGCTACGCCAGTTCAAAAACAAAAGATTACAGATTTTGGTTGCTACCGATATTCTGTCCAGAGGTATTGATATAGACTCGATTGGTTTAGTGATAAACTATGATGTGCCTCGGGATGCAGAAGATTATGTTCACCGTGTGGGCAGAACCGCCCGCGCCGAAACTACGGGTGTTGCACTAACTTTTATCAGCCCGGAAGACCAGCGGAAGTTTCAACGCATCGAAGAACTCATTGGCAGTTCAGTAAATAAGATAGCCTTGCCAGCGCACTTGGGAGAGGCACCTCTGTATGATCCTAAAAATCATGCTGAGGCAAAACCTCGAGGCAAAAGTTTTCCTCATAAGAGAAAACGATGAGTGTTTTTTGCCGTGATAAAGATTAAGCAGCAGCTATACCGGTTATGTCTGGAAAATATTAACCAGCGCATTGCTCATATTGAAAGTGCTATGGAGTTAGCCGGTTCATCCATCAATGAAGAAACGAAAAGTAGCGCGGGAGATAAATATGAAACGGCTCGCGAAATGATGACGCAAGAAATTGAAAAAAATCGCTTGCAGTTATCCGAGGCCATCAAGCAAAAACAATTGTTGCTGCAATTACAGCCCGACAAATTAACGGAAGAAATTCAACCCGGCAGTGTGGTGCAGACCAACCTTGGAAATTTCTATATCGCTATCAGCGTTGGACGGTTGGAAGTGGAAGAAAAAACATACATGGCTATCTCTCCGGCTTCGCCTATAGGGTTATTATTCATTGATAAAACGAAAGGAACTTCAATCAGCTTTAATGGAAAGAATTATAGGATAGAAGAGGTGTCCTAACGAACACCACAATATTATTTCTTCGAGCGGGCGATAATCTCCGTAGTGCTAAAACCTTTGAGATAGGGAATCGTCTTGACGATGCCTCCGTAACTTTCTACAAAATCACTTCCTACTATTTTTGTTTTCTTCCAGTCGCCACCTTTCACCAAGAAATCAGGTCGAATAGAGTGGATCAATTTTTTCGGGGTTTCTTCTTTAAAAATCACAACCCCATCTACGTATTGCAGCGCAGCTAAAACAATAGCCCGCGACTTTTGGCTATTCACCGGACGATGCTTGCCTTTCAGTTTTTTTATGGAAGTGTCTGAGTTCAACCCTACGATCACCCGTTCCCCTAGTTTTTGGCAGGAAGCGAATAGACGAATATGGCCTTCGTGCAGAATATCGAAACAGCCATTGGTGAAAACAATCTTTTCGTTCAGCGTTCTCCAAAATTCAATTCGCTTGAGAAGTTCCTCAAGGAGAAAAATTTTGGTAACGGTATCTTCAGAAGAAATCACAGGCCTACTCTTTTAAGGTTACTTGTTCTAACGCTGACTCCCGGTTAGTTATTGCAAGAATGATGAGAGAAATTACACCGGCAAGCAAAACGGAAGCAGTTTGCATAGACCAGATAACTAAGCCCAGTGATAGCGCGACACTGCCCACTATCCCATATAAACCAAGAACTATCTGCACGAATATGGGATACAAACCCAGACCTCCCGGTGTGATGGAAAAAGCAATAGATGCAAAAAACAGTACCAGTCCAGCGGCTAAAAACCCAAGGTGCGACGTTTCGGGAAAGATGCGGAAACCTAAATAACCCATCAGGAAGTAACATACCCAAATCATCAGAGTATGAAACAAAAACAAATACGGGTTTGAAATATCCTTGATGGAAATAATACCGCGAATCAACCCGGTTATCTTTTCCTTAAAACTAGCCAGAAGAGAGGGCAAGCCCTTTTTCCGTACTTGAATGGCGAGAAACAAAACAAGGCCTGATATGACGATTCCGAATACACTATACTTTAGGTTGGCACTGATTTCGTATTTGGAAATAATTTCACTAAACGTTGTTTGCGAATCGGCCATAATTTGCTGATATAGTAGCAGAAATTTATCTTGCTCTATCCATAGAAGAAAAACCGCCAGCAGACCTAAGCAAACTACGTCCACTACCCGTTCCAAGACCATAGTACCAATCGCTTTATCTAAAGGAACTTTTTCATAACGAGCTAAAATGCCACAACGACTCACCTCGCCCAGACGTGGAAAAAAAAGGTTGAGAAAATACATAATCATCACACTGTAGAAAGTATTCCAGAAACCGGGATAATAGCCAAGCGGACGTAACAACAGCCGCCACCTTTCGGTTCGGAAGTAATTACTCATGAGACCAATAAGCGGAGGTATTATTACCCAAAAGTAATCGGCGCGACGGATGTCCTCGATTACATTTTGTTTGTCGCCTTCGCTCATGCGTCCTAGGAACCACAATACCAAAGCAATGCCGGCGCCAAGCGAAATAACCAGCTTCAAACCACTAAAAAGATATTTTTTCAAGCCTATTTGGTGAGTTGGTTGCTTGCGTTCACATGTACGGTAAGGGGTACGTGCTTTTTATATTCCTCCATAGTGACCATTCCATACGAAATGATAATAATCAAATCACCGACCGCCATTTTTCTGGAGGCAGGTCCATTCATACATATAGTACCAGAGCCTCTTTCACCCTTTATTACATAAGTTTCACGACGCTCACCGTTGTTGATGTTCACAATCTGTACGCGCTCGTGTTCAAACAGATTTGCCGCCTCCATCAAATTCTCATCAATAGTAATGCTTCCGATATAATTCAAATCCGCCTGAGTAATAGTTGCACGGTGAATCTTCGATTTATACACTGTAATTATCATAGGGGCGCGAAAGTAATGGAAATTTGAAAAGAGAAATGATGCGACATAAGAATTACAATTTCACCCAGCGCATTTTTTCAGATTTGCCCGCCGAGTTTACCTCAGCTATATACATACCTTTTGGAAGATGGCCAATGTTAATCGAGCCGATGCCCGATTGTTGCGCTTCTATTAGTCGTTGCCCATTGAGGTCGTAAATAATCAAATCCCGGATACGAGCATCCGGTGAAACAACGTATAACTTATCCATCGCTGGATTAGGAAATAAACGGAACGAAACCGTTGACGGTTCGACAATACGGTTTGACAACCCAAGGTTGGTGGTAATCGAGGTTTTGGGGTCACCAATCACTACATCCATCCAACCTATCATTCTTGAAGCTGAAAAATAACTTTGAGCCAAATTATATTTTGGCGAACCATCCGTTTTTAAGTCTGTATAGCGATCGAATAGAATACTGGAGATGGCAATCGCCACCGTGAAGGGTTCATAAACATATCCCTTTATTCCCGATACTCCTTCTTTAATCCAATCAGCAATTAAGGATTGGCCATAAGTTGTGTTCGGCTGTAAGGAACGACCACTGGTAGATACATGCGTTTCGGCAATAGAGCCTTTGACCCAGGTATTGTGTGGAATGGCGTTCGTCGTGTAATGCTGTGAAAATCCATCGTTACTTCCCCAACTGACATAACCCAACACGTTCTTCTGATCCGTAACATAGATGCTATCCGTATTCAACAGTACATTCCAGCCTCGGTTAGTCAGAATAGTAGCCGCTGTCCCCATAGCGCTATTCAATGGATTTCCTGACCAGTTAGGCGATTGATCTAAAACAAACAACGCTGAATCTCTATCTACAAAAACATTCGGTCCGCTGTTATCAATTAAATTCAGTACCTCCTGCACAGAATAGGCATCCAGCCGGGTAACCAGATATATCTGGAATCCTTGTTTAAAAAAACTGTCCGTTGCGTTGTAATATGGATTGGTCAGAAAATTATCAGTCGCAATGTCATTAAACGAAGTGCAGTCTCCCATGTAATAATCTTCATACGAAACCGTCATCAGCATCAATTCGCTTTCAGCAGAGGCATTACAATCCACATTCGTTCTGGCTACTTTCAGCGGACAGCCCTTCGTTGTAACTATATAGTTGATAGTGTCTTGCAAATCATGAGCATTCAAATACTCCTTTATCTGGCGCGCATAATCTTTGAATGTACTATCATTCACTTCCTCATCCGTCGTAACATTCACCCGTATAACATTCACTGCAGGAATTTTTCGCTTTGCAATAAAATAGTCGGCAATGATTTGAGAGGAATCACTGTTAAGATTAATAACCACTGCTACGTCGTTGTAATTTACGTTATGCTGCGCTACCGCAGGAAGATAGTCAGACAGTAGAAAAATAACCAAGAGAAGGAGAATTCTATTCATTGGGCATATTTACGGAAATAAAAGTAAGTATAATTAAAACCGCTCAATAGCTTCTTACATAATTCATATTGAAAAAAGGGTTTAACAAAAGTAGCCCTTCAGCGATGTGGCACATATCTTGTGCTAACCTGCACACATCTTGCCCCAATCGCAACACATCTCGTGCTAATCGGAACAGCTTTTCACAAGATCACAACACTTCTTGTCTAAAGCAGTACAGCTTCTCACAAAATCACAGCACTTCTTGTCTAAATCGGTGCAGATTTTCGCAAAAGGTGCACTGATTCGCTTGCAATGTGTGCTGATCCGCTGAAGATGAGTGCTACTTTGATAAAAAGCCTTGATTCTCAATAATTCATCAAAAAAGGCGGCCTAAACAATTAGACCGCCTTTTCAAATATCAAAACAAATCGCTTTACTCCTACTGTTTCATAAACCGCAGAACCAAGCCATTCACTTTAACGAAATATAGTCCATTAGACATCTGAGCTACATTAATTACCATGAGTTCATGAGAGAGATAGCCTCGTTCAATGACCTGTCCTATTACGTCATAGATTTCAAATTCCTGACCCAATCTCCTCTTGTCCGCCTTGATTTGAAGGTTTTCTGTGGCCGGATTTGGATAGATTTCTAAAGAACCCTCCATGTCAAAATCATTCAAACCGCTAATCACTACAGGGCTGGATGTAGCCTTACAACCATTGGCGTCTGTAATTTCTAGCGTGAAGTTTCCGAAACCTTTGGCGATATAAATACTGGAAGTGGCACCAGGAATTTTATTTCCATTCAAATACCACTGATAGGAAACAGCTCCAAAAGATGAAAGCGTATCGCCCTGACGAATGATAGCAACTGATGGAACCGGATAAATAGCTATGTTCTTTCGCTGAGAGATCACAGAACATCCGTTGGCAGACGTAACACTCACCCAATAACCGCCTGCAAAGGTTGCCTGCGTACAACTAGAGGTGCCACCATTGTTCCATGAATAAGAAATAAAAGTATCCGGTGCACAAATTTCAGCGTTTTCACCTGAGCAAATCAGGGTATCCAATGCGGTCAATGCCGGTGCTGCCGGAAGGGCTTTAACCACCAACTTAAGCGTTACAGATGTATCTGAACAATATCCATTGGAGCCGTAAACACGATAATAAGTAGTTTGGGATGGTGCTTCAGTATAAGTAGCACTCACTGCTCCGTTAATATCAACAAATCCTGTGCTATTCGTAGAGTTCTGCCACTGAACAGCCGATGAATTTCCGGTAACCGTCAGCAGCGCATTGGTACCACTACAAACGCTGTCAGGAACAGAAGATACAACTCCTGCCTTAAATAATGGAAGAATCGTTGTTACCACCGAGTTAGAAGTTGCGGGCGAGCCAGCAATACAACTTTCACTCGAAGTCATCACACAAGTCACAATATCCTGATTATTCAGTGAATTGCTGGAAAAGGTATTCGAAGTTGTTCCGGCAGCAATACCATTTACCTTCCACACATAAGTGGGAGCTGTTCCGCCGAAAAACGGAGTAGCAGTGAAATTCAACAAATAACCTACACAGGCAGTAATACTTGATGGAGTAACCGTCACCTTGGCTGTATCAATAGCTGAGACAATAGTTACCGTAGCAGATACAGTTGCAGAACATAGGTTAACATCCGTTACCGTAACCTTATAAGTAGTATTCACAACAGGGCTAACTTTAAGCGTATCTGTATTGCCACCAATACTCCATGAATAGGCATTACCACCACTTGCTTTAAGCGTGGTACTCTGTCCCGGGCAAACAGAAGGGTTAGCCGGGGTGATCACTGCATTAGGGAGCATATTGACATTTACGGTTATGCTGGCAGAAGCCGCACCACAAATATTAGAGGCAGTTACGCTATAGACAGATGTTGTCAGCGGACTTACTTTAATAGAAGCAGTACTTGCCCCCGTGCTCCACTGGAAACCAGAGGTGCCATTGCAAGTCAACAACACGCTATCGCCTAAACAAATTGAATGGCCGGTAATAGTCAGACTGGCAGTGCCGATGACCGTCACGGTATCAGTCTTAGTACAACTAGATGCATCCGTAATGGTTACCGCATGTTTTCCAACAGTTAAGCCGGTATCTGTGGCGTTAGTAGTCCCGCTTGCCCATAAGTAGGTATAAGGAGCCGCTCCTCCACTTGGATTCACGGTGGCATTACCCGTGCCGAAACAAGGGATATTAGAATAACTTCCGGTGAACGTATTTGTGATGGGGATGGGCTGGGTGATATTCGTACTAACGGTGCCACTACAACTGCCGAGGTCAGACACGGTAATAGAATAAGTAGCAGGCCCGAGATTGGTAGCCGAATCTACGGTACTCACATTGGGTGACCAGGTATAGGTGAAAGGGCCGTTGCCTCCAACCACCTTCACTTTTATTTTTCCATCATTATTCCCCGGACAGGACACAAAATATGGTATCGTAGTGACGCCAAGTTGAGGGATGGAATCCACTACCACCGTAGCCGTCGCCTGACAACCTCCATTTTCTGTTATGGTCACTTCGTAGGTTCCTCCGCTCAATCCGGAAACCGAAGAAGTTGTATCTCCAACAGACCACTTGTACTTATAAGGAGCGGTACCACCTGTCGCAACTATACTTGCCGAGCCATTGTTCAGACCACAAGTTGCTGGCGAAACAGTTTGATTTAAAACGATGTTTACTCCACTTACCGGAATAAAAGCCGAAATAGAATCTGAAACAAATTGTGCAAGACTACATCTGTTAGGAGGAGTGGTATCAGCAGACGTAATATAGACCTCGCAATTACCCGGGCATATCCTGTACAATGTAATCTTTACGGGCGTTGAAAACAAATCAAAACTGTAATCCCCAGCGATTCCAAAAGCCGGAATAGCTAGACTACCACCAGCAAATGAATAATTATTAGGTGGAGAATAAGTGATAACCGTTGGGTTACAAGCAAACTTATATGTATAACCAGCAGTTGCTCCGGGGGGTAAAACTGGTTTAAACACTATAGTTCCGTTACAAGTAGTGCAACTTGACGCATTTGTTATGGCCATGTTGGTTTGCGGAATAGCATATGCATTAGTATTAATCACATTGACGCTGATCACTGTGTCTGATGAACAACCGGCAGCGGTGACTTGGTGTAGCCTTACATTAAAATCACCTCCATTGGGGGGAATCCAAGTGGGAGTAGTACCGGAGGAATCCTGATAAAAACCGGTGCCATAGAAATCCCAATAAAACTTTCCTCCTGTATTCGGATTGGAGCAGGATGCATTAATCGGTACAGGGGTGCCGGAGCAAACAGTATCCCAAGTGAAACAGGGTGTAGGTGGCGGACCGGCCGAGGATGCAGTTATAGTGATCGAAAATGTATCTACACATTGTGGCCCTGCCGTAGAAGCCGTAACAAGTTTATAGGTTCCCGCACAGGCAATAGTCAATATTTGTTGCGTAGAAGACCCCGAAATACATCCATTGGGTGTAGTCCATTGGTAAGCCGCTGCTCCCGGAGGCCCGGTAATTTTGGCAGATTGCTGACCATTGCAAAATACAGTGGACGAGGCGTTCAATTTGATTTTTGCACAACTGGCCGAAACATAAGCATAGCCAAAGTGCCCTCCCTGAGCGCAGTCTGATGCTGTATATCGAACTGTCACACATTGACCTGCATAAGCTTGCAGCGGAACAAAAGCGGTTGTCCACGGTCTGCAATATACCGTATCTCCTCCTGCATACCTTAATACTGGCACAAAGCCGGGGATATTAGCACCAGAAACCACAAAGTACTGACCGCAACCTGGAATGGCAGTGCCGTTCTGGTCTAATACCTCAATATTAAACCAAGGCTGTTCATAGCCTATATGCCCTGGGTTTTCCAATACAACAGCATATTGAATGGTCAGAATTGGGTTGGACGCACTTATATTAAAAGTCTGCTCCAAAATCCCGACTCCATATCCATTCTGCGCACCATCGCCTATTCTTGCCGCATAGCCACCTAATGGCGGGTTCAGTGGAATCAATGAGCCGGCAATAGGGTCGGTGCCACCGGCATTCATCAGAGAAACCTGATAGCTCGCAGTATTGGCATCATAAGCATCCACAGTAACCGACCCGCTAGGTCCTCCTGTCTTATAGTTCAGGACAACCGCCGCAGTAGTACTCGCATCTACGGCCCAGTAAGAATCCCAAAAAGAAAGGGTTCCGTTTCCAAACCCGATATTGCTGCACGATGGGTTACAAGTGCCACGAGCACCCGGCCTGCCGGCTTGCTGCCTTCTTCCATCTAATTCATCTTCAATAAAGCCCGGGTTATTTATCTTGAGTGCATTGTATTCAGCAAACAAGGCGATGAACTTTTCGTCTAATTGATAAAAATAGGCATCTGCATTGTCTGAAGTAATATTTCCATGAGCAAACTCATGAAAGAATTTTGCTCTGGACTTCAACAAAGTCGCTTCATTGAAGAGCAAAAACTCCGCAAACTCACCGGTGGTTGCCCCCACTGTCTGAGCTAAATTATGCTCCCACGCGGCACCTTTTTGTTGCCATAACTGTTCCGACAAATCGCCTGACGACATCTGATGTGCCTGATGCGTTTGGGCGATGCCGGGTAAAGCCCCAAGCATAAAAACAAGGGCAAGATAATAACTACGAATACCAGAGAAAAACTGTTTCATGATGGTTTGATTTAATTGATAAAAGAATAGTAAGAAAAAATAGCCGGAGAAAAACAATAAGACACGCCAGATTTTACAAAGGACTTAGTAAAGGTTGGTGGCATTTCTTTATGATATATTATGATGATGACTGATCGCTGTAATAATAGGGCAACAAAAATAAAAAATGTTAGCATAGACTGAAACTATTTTTCAGAAGGAACAATCCATCCAAATCTGGTTAGCTAAATAGCAGAAAAAACCTCGCCGTTTCCTTCCTTCCTTATTCTTCTATTTTTGACGGCATACAATGCAAATCCATCTATGCCTAAGAACGGAAAATTTATTAATCGCGAAATAAGCTGGCTTTCTTTCAATGGCCGGGTATTACAGGAAGCCGCCGACCCATCGGTTCCGCTCATTGAACGCCTTCGTTTCTTAGGTATCTTTTCCAGTAATCAAGATGAGTTCTTCCGGGTGCGCATCGCCACCTTGAAGCGCCTGCTGGTGTTGGGAAAGAAAGCCAAGGAAACGCTGCACTTCAAATCCAAAAAAATCATGCAGGAGGTGAACAGCATTGTGCTCCGGCAATCCAAACAATTTGAAACGATTTATGCCGCCATTCAGCAGGAGCTAAAGAAGCATCACATATTTATCATCACCGAAAAGCAATTGACCAAGGCGCAGGGCCAGTTCGTCAAAGCCTATTTCAATGAGCATGTTCGTCCGGCACTGGTGCCTATTATGATTAACCAAGTGAAGGTTTTCCCTTACCTAAAAGACAAAAGTATTTACCTCGCCGTTCGCCTTTCGGTGCAGAACAAACCAAAAGAAAAGCAATACTCCATCATCGAGATTCCGACCGATGTGGTGGACCGGTTTCTGGTTCTTCCATCCACCAACAACAATCAATATGTTATTCTGCTGGACGACATCATCCGCTTTAGCCTGCCCGATGTATTCTCCTTTTTCCCTTTTGATAAAATAGAGGCGTACACCATCAAGCTGACGCGCGACGCCGAACTGGATCTCGACAACGACCTTTCGCAAAGCTATCTCGACAAAATATCGAAGAGCGTGAAGGCTCGCCGAAAAGGCAACCCGGTGCGCTTTGTGTATGACAGCGACATGCCGAAAGACTTGTTGGATTACATCAAAACCAAAATGAAGCTGGGCAAATTCGGCAGCCTGATTCCCGGAGGCCGCTATCATAACTTCAAAGACTTTATGCGCTTTCCAGCCATCGGCGGCAAACAGATGATCTATGAAAAATTAAAGCCGCTGCCACATAAACTATTGGCGGTCAATCAAAGTCTCTTTGAAGTGCTGCGCAAACAGGATGTGATGCTTCACTACCCCTATCAGAACTTCGCGCACTTTATTGATCTGCTTCGCGAAGCAGCGATAGACCCTCATGTGAAAACAATAAAAATCACTTTGTACCGCGTGGCCAAAAAATCTATGGTCATCAATGCACTGATCAACGCGGCGCAAAACGGCAAGCAGGTGGTGGCGGTGCTTGAGGTGCGTGCGCGCTTTGATGAAGAAGCGAATATCTCTTGGGCGAAACATCTGCAGGAACAGGGCATTCAGGTGATTTTCGGCGTGCCGGGGCTGAAGGTGCATTCCAAACTCTGCCTCATCACGCGGATGGAAAATGATAAACAAAAACTTTATGCCAATGTCAGCACCGGTAACTATAACGAGATCACTTCTCAGGTATATGCCGATGATTCTTTGCTGACCTCCGATGTGCGAATCACCAAAGAGGTGGAGAAGGTTTTTGAATTCTTCGAGAAGAACTATAAAGTTCAGAACTTCAAACACCTCATTCTTTCTCCCCAGTCCACCCGTCGCCGGTTTATTAAACTGATTGAAAACGAAATGGCCTATGCCCGCAAGGGCGTGAAGGCCGAAATCTTTCTCAAGTTCAACAGCGTGGTGGATGATGACCTCATCAAAGCACTTTATGTGGCGGGAAAAGCCGGAGTCAAAATCAGACTCATTGTTCGCGGAACGTTGGCGCTGGCACCGGGCATTGTCGGCCTGAGCGAAAACATCGAAGCCATCAGCATCGTGGATAGACTGCTGGAACATTCGCGCGTGATGATTTTTAGAAATGGGGGCAACGAACTTTTCTTCATCTCTTCTTCCGACTGGATGATGCGCAACTTGGATGCGCGGATTGAAGTGAGCTGTCCGATTTATGATAAAACGATTCAGAAGGAACTGCGCGACATGCTCGAACTTCAATGGGCAGATAACGTGAAGGCCCGCGTGCTCGACGAGGCGCAACAAAACCATTATCGCGCGGCTACCGGTCGAAAGAAAGTGCGCGCGCAGGAAGCGATTTATAGTTACTTGAAATAATGAGCGTTTATGGATTCCATCGCTGCGAGCGATGGAATCCATACGCACACTTTTCAGTTGAAAACTACCTGCTCACTTTCGCACCGTTACCATTAACTTGCGACAAAATTAGCGACCTTGGAAATCAGAAAATTTGCGGCAATAGATATAGGTTCCAACTCCGTTCGCCTGCTGGTATCCAACGTGTTGCTGAATGGCGAAGGCCCGCTCTTCAAGAAAAGTTCGCTTATCCGCGTACCGGTTCGCCTCGGTGGCAATTCCTTCACCAACCATCAAATTCCCGAAGTATCAATTCTTCGACTCGAAGACACCATGATGGCTTTCAAATATTTGATGAAAGCCAACGAGGTGGTTCATTATAAAGGTTGCGCCACTTCGGCCATGCGCGAATCGGCCAACGGACCCGACATCGTGCGCCGGATAAAAGAAAAGGCCGGCATCAGCATCGAAATTATTTCAGGCAACATAGAAGCCAACCTCATCTTCAGCAGCCAAAATGCGGCGCTGGGAAAAATGCAGAACAACTGTCTCTTTGTAGATGTAGGCGGAGGCAGTACGGAAATCACCATCTTCTCCAAAGGCAAAGCCGTGGCCGCTCAATCTTTTCCCATCGGCACGCTGCGCATGTTGCAGTTGCAAGTAGAAAAGGAGGATTGGCGAAAGATGAAAGAATGGGTGAAAGAAAAGGTGGGCATTCTGAAAGATTTCTCCATGATCGGCTCGGGCGGCAACATCAACAAGATATCAAAGCTGGCAGAACTGAAACCCGGCAAATCGCTTTCTTTCGATAAGTTGGATGAGCTGGTAGAAGACCTGCGCGTCCATACCTACGATGAGCGCATGAAGATTTATGACCTGAACCCCGACCGCGCCGATGTGATTATTCCCGCCGGCGAGATTTTCCTTACCATCATGAAGTGGGTAGCTGCCGATAAAATCTTTGTCCCCAAAATCGGTTTGGGCGACGGCATCGTTCGCGAGGTTTATAAAGAATATCTGGACGGAAAGAAGAGTGCGTTTTAAGCCATTGAGTAGATTTGACAACTTTTAAAAGTTGTCAAATCTGGTCTAATTCATTCCAAGAACCCCCTCATCCTTCCAGCCGCGCTATCCATAGAAATCATCACTACATACTTTTCCCCGCTTTACTATTTCCTAATTTAAGGAATCTATTAAACCGATCGGTTTTCATCATTCAAAATGTATGGAATATACTTAATGAGGCAGTTGAGCTATTTCCAAATGTACGGAATATACTCAACGAGGCAGTTGAGCCATTTCCAAATGTATGGAATATACTCAACGAGACAGTTGAGCTATTTCCAAATGTACGGAACATACTAAACGAATCAGTTGAGCCTATTTCCAAATGTATGGAATATAGTCAACGAGACAGTTGAGCCATTTCCAAATGTACGGAACATATTAAACGAAGCAGTTGACCTATTTCCAAATGTATGGAACAAGCCAAACGAGACAGTTTAATTGATTCCAATTTTGTGGAAATAAATAAACTTCATAATTTTATGCTACCAAAAATCCAGTAAGTTTATGAAAACGATAGAAAATCTGTTTCTCAACTTTTTTGATGATAAAAACATCACCAGCTATCGCCTCCAATATTTTGCGGATGAAACACTGGCCAAATTAATAAACGTCAACACTGGCGGGCAATATGACGCAGTGATTGCCGACCTGACGGCCAAAATCGCGGCTATGAGTAATTTTCAGGTTCAGATATTGATTGATATATCGCAACAAATGGGAAAGACCTATACTGTGAATGAAATTTTCGAAGCCTTCATGAATGAAGTGCGTCTGCAATTTGGGGTGATTCAGGAAAAGTACCGGAATGACGAGAAAACCTTCCTCCTCTTTTACCCCCAAGGGATGAAAGAATACAACCGGTCGCGCAACAAAACAAAGATACATTCCCTGATGGTGGCTTTTGCAGATGCAATACTGAACCATGCCGCCGACTTCCCTCCCGCCACGGTCACTTTGTTCACCAATTTCCCGACTGCATTCCAGACAGCGCAAAATGCACAATCATCGAAGATGGGGATGGTGAGCAGCAACCGGGCATCGTTGCACAAAACCCGAGAAGCCTTGAACGAATCACTCCTGGTCGCAGTGCTTACCGCCGGCGCGGTTGAAAAGGGAAATATCATCAAGTTGAAAGCCTTGTTTGATTTCAGTTTATTGCTGCCTCGCCACCACAGCGCCGCCAAAGAAAAATATCATGGATTGATTCATCCGAATAAAACCGAAGTGGCTGTGCACGATACCTTCCCGGAGGGGACACGTATCCGGTTCAGCAATTTCAGCAACATCGAATTGAAGATTGGAGGACATGCTTCGGCGGACGGTACCGGTATCGTCTGGCAAACCGTGAAAGCCAACAAGACCAAGACCTTTAGAATAGAACAACTGATGACATCGCCTTCCGATACTTATATTTTAATCTTCAATCCCGACCTGAACGATGCTTGCGCCTGGCAAATGTTGCGGTGGGTGGAATGAAAGAGTGGACGGTTCGAAATTTGTAGAAACAAATTACCTGAAAGTTTTAATTCCGGTTATACTATTTTTTACTTTTGAAAGAACAATAAATGTGCAATGGAGAATTTCAGCAAAAACTTTAAGGCATTGAAAGAGTATAAACAAACCTTTCAAAAGTTCCCGAAGCAGAAGGATAACCTCGTACTATACACTTGGATGAGCAGCATACGAACACAATACAAAAACCATCGTCTGTTACCTGAGGAAATTGCTGAATTAGAAGCTATCGGTTTTATATGGAACAGCCATGAACACATCTGGCAGAAGAACTTTGCGCAACTCCGGTCATTGAGTTCCGAAGAAATGGCAAACCTTCCCATAGATAACGAGAAACTGAATCAATGGCGGAGGATTCAAGAAATGTCATTCTATAAAGGGAAATTAACCTCCGAGCGGATGGAGCAAATAAAATCTTTTGTAGAAAGGCCGGAGTTGGGGGTGATTTACATGAAAGCCAAAATGTCTCCCGTGGTGGAAGCCAAGTGGTTCATTAACTATGACCGACTAGTAGAATTCAGAAAACGATCGCCTCATCGCTGGCCTGGAAAAACAGACAATGATCCGATAGAAATGAAGCTGCACTCCTGGTGCTATTTGATCCGACAGAGGCAGAAAGACGGGAAGCTGCCCTCCTTGTGGAGAGAGCGGCTGGAGGCCATAGGTTTTAATTTTAATGCACTGCGAGATAACTGGATAAGCAAGTATGAAGCGTTGAAAAAACATTTGGAAGAAAACAATGGCATATTGTCCGCCAGCATTCATAAAAAAAAATACTCTTGGTACAGATCGCAGCTAAGGAAGAAGTTGGACAAAGAGCAGCAGAAGATGTTTAAATCATTGCCCCCCGTGCAAACCTCTGGGATATCGGAAAGTAGTTGGATGGAGCAATATCACCAGTTGGCTGCCTATATTGAAGCTCATGGTAAATTTCCGACCCATACTATCAATTATAAAATGGCATGCTGGACCAATACGCAACGAGCGCACTATAAAAAGGGGATACTACGCAAAAAACGAATCCGGCTATGGAAAAAACTGGGGTTAAGTGATTTGAAATTCGATGGCTTTCATCATATCTGGCAACAAAAATTTGAAAAGTTAAGGTCTTGGCGAAGAAAGAATCCGGGGCTTTGGCCTGTTATTCAGGGAAGCCTTGAGGAGGAACGGAAGTTGGCCATTTGGTGTCGATATCAATTGATGAGAGGGAAACAACCTAGGAAACCGCTCAGCGCCGAACAGGCTGAAAAGCTGAAAGATATTGGCTTTCCGTTTAGCGATTCTCCTTTCTCTAAGAAACGAGTTAAACAATAAACAAAACCCGTCGCACCGAAGCAGGACGGGTTTTTTATTTAAACCTTCCAAGTGTTTGAGACTTGGAAGGTTTATCCTGAAAGATTTAATCAGCGAGCTTCACTAAAGAATAGGTTCCATTTATGATAGATGTAGGATTGCTCCATGCGCCAATTCTTGCCTGAATGGTTAATGAATTGGTGGTGGTCAGGTTGAGCACGTGGCTGATAGACAAAATTCCCTCGGCCCCATACGTAGATGCACCAGCTTTAGGGGTAGCGTCCTGATAAACAGTAACTATATAGTTTTCGGCGAAATCCGCTCCGGTGAGATAGGCCGTCAGCAGATATTTGCCGGTGCTTGGAATGGTAATGGTGGCAATGGTGGAGTAATAATCATCAATACTTACTGCAGGGATTCCGACTTCAGCATTGATAACTGAAGGATAAGAACCGGCGCCAGAAGGCGTTTCCCAAGTGGCCAAACCATCCGCATCGCTGGTCAACACTTTGCCTGCACCGGGAGTTCCTCCGGTGATTTTCACCTGACCGGCTACTTCGAGTTTCGCCCCGGGAAAATAAGTACCAATACCAACCGAACCAGCATTCATAATGATACTGTTGTTGTTGTCCCATATAGTCATTGTTGTCCCGTTTTTCACCCCATTGATATCGCCGATATTGACCTGACCGGAGGATGTTGATAGAACCGGATAGTAACCTCCGAGCCCGCTTTCATATTGATGGATAGTAACTCTGCCGTTGTCACCCGAGATGATGTCAAGATCTTCTGATTGCATCTTGATAGCCGAACCGTTACCAACGGCTGTGTTCTGATAGATAGATAGATCGCTGTTATCACGACCCAATATATCGCCCGAAACAGCCATATCGCCAACGACATCAAGTTTAGAAAGCGGTGAAGTAGTTCCGATACCTACATTACCAGTACTGGTAACTCTCATGTTCTCGACCAGACTGTCAGAGCCATTTTGCGTACTGAAACTTAGATCTGCAGCAGAGCATTTACACTGGTTGTCAGCACTCAAGTCGGTACGGTAGTCTTTTACCCGTACATGGAAAGCATTTTTATCGCCGGTATTATCTGTAGCAAAGATAGCGCTACTCAACTTGCCTCCGTTATTGTTGGTGCCGAAAATATGCAAGTCAGCTAAGGGGCTTGAAGTATTAACACCAATTTTTTGATGACCATAACTGATATAGCTGCTATTATAAACAGTACCCGCACCATCGTCGGTCCATGGTCCGCCGCTACCAGCGGCACCCGTAGCACCTTGTGGACCGGTAGCTCCCGTGGCACCATCTACTCCGTCAATACCGGCAGGACCTTCTGGACCCATTGGGCCCATTGGACCAGCGAAACCATCATTACCAGCAGGGCCTTGCGGTCCCATTGGTCCCATTACACCGTCAAATCCATCATTACCGGCAGGACCTTGTGGACCCATTGGGCCCATTGGACCAGCAAAACCATCATTACCAGCAGGGCCTTGCGGTCCCATTGGTCCCATTACACCGTCAAATCCATCATTACCGGCAGGACCTTGTGGACCCATTGGGCCCATTGGACCAGCGAAACCATCATTACCAGTAGCACCGGTAGGACCCTGTAGGCCATCGGCACCTGTTGGGCCTTGGATTCCATCTGCACCTGTAGCACCGTCATTTCCATTTGCGCCGTCGTTACCGGTAGCACCGGTCGGACCTTGTAGGCCGTCAGCACCTGTTGGGCCTTGGATACCATCTGCACCTGTAGCACCGTCGTTTCCGTTAGCTCCATCATTGCCAGTAGCACCCGTAGCACCGTCGTTTCCATTAGCACCGTCATTGCCAGTAGCACCGGTAGGGCCCTGTAGACCATCAGCACCAGTCGGGCCTTGTATTCCATCAGCACCAGTAGCACCATCGCTTCCATTGGCACCATCATTACCGGTAGCACCGGTCGGACCTTGTAGGCCGTCAGCACCTGTTGGACCTTGTATTCCATCAGCACCCGTAGCACCATCGCTTCCATTGGCACCGTCATTACCGGTAGCACCGATAGGGCCCTGTAGACCATCAGCACCAGTCGGGCCTTGGATACCATCTGCACCTGTAGCACCGTCGTTTCCGTTAGCTCCATCATTGCCAGTCGCACCGGTAGGACCTTGTGGGCCATCTGCACCTGTTGGGCCTTGGATTCCATCTGCACCCGTAGCACCGTCGTTTCCATTTGCACCGTCATTACCGGTAGCACCATCGTTTCCATTTGCACCGTTGTTACCGGTAGGACCTTGTGGGCCGTCTGCACCTGTTGGGCCTTGGATTCCATCTGCACCTGTAGCACCGTCGTTTCCATTTGTACCATCGTTACCAGTAGCACCGGTAGGGCCTTGTGGACCATCAGCGCCTGTTGGGCCTTGTATTCCATCTGCACCTGTAGCACCGTCATTTCCATTTGTACCGTCATTACCAGTAGCACCGGTAGGACCTTGTGGGCCATCAGCACCAGTCGGGCCTTGGATACCATCTGCACCCGTAGCACCATCGTTTCCATTTGCACCGTCATTACCAGTAGCACCAGTAGGGCCTTGTGGGCCGTCAGCACCAGTTAGGCCTTGAGCGCCTGTATTACCCATCAATCCTTGTGGACCCGGATTGCCCTGAGGGCCTTGTAAGCCCGTGCACCCGTTGCACCAGCCAGACCCTGAAGTCCCTAGTGCGCCGGTGGCACCATCAGCACCCGCAGCACCTGAGCACCCACAGCGCCTGTAGGCCCTGCCGCTCCCGCGAATCCTTGTTGTCCCTGTATTCCCTGTGGGCCTGGATACCTTGAGGGCCCTGAGGGCCGGCACCGGTCATACCTGTGGGACCCGTAGGGGCCTTTGGCACCGCCGCCTCCACCACCGTTTCCTGAAAATAAGGCATAAGGTACACTCAACAACTGCGAGGTTCCCATATCGGTATAGTTCGTTCCTCCTGCCGGATCAACTTCTACTTGTAGATATTTAGCACCGCTGCTCCAATCTACGAAGCTGAGGTCTCCCTTCTCTCCTATATATAGATTAATCAATCCAAACTGATTGGTAGTCGCCGTCACCGTCTCTGTATATTCAACCGGACCCGACATCGTGCCATTGTGTATCATAAAGCGAACCGTCACATTCGTACCGTTCGACAATGGCTGCCCGGAGTTATCTCGAACTACCGCCTGATAGTTCATCTTCTGAGGAACTTGTGCGAAAACTGTTGTAGCAAAAACTACGAAAGACAGAAAAAGGAAAATGTTTTTCATCAGCGTTGTATTTTAAATTTAAGAACGTGGCAAAGATAACCGGTGGTCATATCGAGCAAATACCCTTTACTAACAGAAGCGATTATAAATCGTATTAGATATAGTACAAATAGTCCTGACGGTCATCTTCCTTTCTTATTATCCAAGTTGAAACAAAAGAGGTAAGGAAAAATAATTACTGTTTGCCAGCGTTAGAAATCCTTAGACACCAGTAGGCATAAAAAAGCTGCCTCATCTTCCGAGGCAGCTTCAAATTATATCTATACAGGATTGTTATCCTTAAGATACTGCTATTTTACCAAATCCACCATTCAATGAACACCATACCAGAAGCACCGGCACCGCCAAACGTAAACCCAGCACCGCCGCCGCCACCGCCGCCGCCAAACTGACCGCCGTTTCCTCCATTACCACCATTTCCCGCTCCAGAACCACCGGCACCAAAGGTGCTTCCACCACCACCACAGCCGGAAGGCCAACAGCCACCCTGAATATCATTTCCGCCACCGCCACCATTAACAGATAATAATACATCAAAAGAACTGGAGCCTCCTGCTCCGGCTGTAATCCCATTCCAACTATCGCCCCCATTACCACCACCACCAACGGTGATTGTGTACGCAGTGGACGGTGTTACAGACAGTGTAGAATATCTGACAAAAGCTCCAGCACCGCCGCCGCCGCCGCCCCAGCTTCCGCCGCCACCGCCGCCACCAATCATACTTACTCTTACTGAGTTCACCCCAGCCGGTACTGTAAAGGTATTTGAACCAACCGTGCTAAACATTTGCTTCCATGAGCCGTTGGTGCATTGCCCCAACTTGCATTTCCATTGGCATCTGAAACTAAAGATTTGCCATCGCCTTGGTTGCCATCAACAATCTTTAGCGTGGTTCCAGAAGTACCGACTACCTCAAGTTTAACGGAAGGCGAAGGAGTTCCAATACCTACGTTTCCGTTTCCTTTAATCCTCATTAGCTCATTACTGGCAGATGCACCGGTTGCAGCAAAAAACACATGATCTGCACTTGTAGCGGCAGTCTGATATCGCAACATGTTGTTGTTGATACCAAACCCGTATATCTCATGGTCATTATCAGCATTTTCATAGAGGACTATTTTTCTGTTTGATATGGTGTTTGCCAATTGCAAACCCGCGTGAGGAGTGGTTGTCCCGATACCTACATTACCTCCATTATTGTAAATATTGCTGTTATTGGTTACCCAACTGGTACCATTCCAGTAGGGAGTGTTTCCGGCAGAAGTTCCGCTTGCAAGAAATCCAGTTGCTCCGGTTGCGCCAGTAACACCTATCATGCCAGTAGCACCTGTCGGGCCTTGAGCACCATCAATACCCGGAGCACCGTCGTTTCCGTTAGCTCCATCATTGCCAGTAGCACCGGTAGGGCCTTGTGGACCATCAGCACCAGTCGGGCCTTGGATACCATCTGCACCTGTAGCACCGTCATTTCCATTTGTACCGTCATTACCGGTAGCACCGGTAGGACCTTGTGGGCCATCTACACCTGTTGGGCCTTGGATACCATCTGCACCCCGTAGCACCGTCGTTTCCATTGACACCATCATTACCGGTAGCACCGGTCGGGCCTTGTGGACCATCTACACCAGTTGGGCCTTGGATTCCATCTGCACCTGTAGCACCGTCGTTACCAGTAGCACCGGTAGGACCTTGTGGACCGTCAGCGCCTGTTGGGCCTTGGATACCATCTGCACCAGTAGCACCGTCGTTTCCATTAGCACCGTCATTACCGGTAGCACCGGTAGGGCCTTGTGGGCCATCAGCACCAGTTGGGCCTTGGATACCATCTGCACCCGTAGCACCATCGTTTCCATTTGCACCGTCATTACCAGTAGCACCAGTAGGGCCTTGTGGGCCGTCAGCACCAGTTAGGCCTTGAGCGCCTGTATTACCCATCAATCCTTGTGGACCCGGATTGCCCTGAGGGCCTTGTAAGCCCTGTGCACCCGTTGCACCAGCCAGACCCTGAAGTCCCTGTGCGCCGGTGGCACCATCAGCACCCGCAGCACCTTGAGCACCCACAGCGCCTGTAGGCCCTGCCGCTCCCGCGAATCCTTGTTGTCCCTGTATTCCCTGTGGGCCCGTAATACCTTGAGGGCCCTGAGGGCCCGCGGCACCGGTCATACCCGTGGGACCCGTAGGGCCTTTGGCACCGCCGCCTCCACCACCGTTTCCTGAAAATAAGGCATAAGGTACACTCAACAACTGCGAGGTTCCCATATCGGTATAGTTCGTTCCTCCTGCCGGATCAACTTCTACTTGTAGATATTTAGCACCGCTGCTCCAATCTACGAAGCTGAGGTCTCCCTTCTCTCCTATATATAGATTAATCAATCCAAACTGATTGGTAGTCGCCGTCACCGTCTCTGTATATTCAACCGGACCTTGACATCGTGCCATTGTGTATCATAAAGCGAACCGTCACATTCGTACCGTTCGACAATGGCTGCCCGGAGTTATCTCGAACTACCGCCTGGTAGTTCATCTTCTGAGGAACTTGTGCAAAGGTAGTTGCAGCTAACAATAAAGGCAATAACAATAGAAGGATATATTTTTTCATAATTACTTTTAAGGGGTTAAATAATTAGGGGTCAAATAAAAACGCATCAGCAATCGGTTGTAGTTGTACATATCAACAGGAGCTAGGAGTATCTGTATAAAAACCAATACAAGCGGGCCGTCTTAATATATGCGTTGCTGGTTCCACATATTCTTCTATTTTCGTTTTGACCGATATCTTCATGAAGTTCCTTCTTCTTTCCTTTGCACTTGCTTTTTGCATGACCGGTTTATCCCAGAATAATTATTGGCAGCAAGAAGTAAACTATCAAATAGAGGTTCAACTGGATGATGTGCATCACGAACTGAATGGATTCATTACGATAGATTATAAGAACCATTCACCAGAGACGCTCTCCTTCATCTATCTTCATCTCTGGGCGAATGCATACAAGAACACCCATACGCCTTTTGCAAAGCAGCTGATTGAAAACGGAAGCTGGGAGTTCAGAAGAAGCAAGCCCTCAGAACGAGGGTATATAGATAGTTTGAACTTTAAAATAAACTCGGAGGCCTGTCGCTGGTTGTTTGATTCTACGAGCGAAGAAATTTGTAAGGTAATATTGAATAGCCCGCTAAGTACTGGTGAAAGTGTGCGGATCTCCACCCCCTTTCATATCAAATTGCCTTATACTTTTTCTCGCATGGGGCATGTAAGGCAGAGTTATCAAATCAGCCAATGGTACCCCAAACCAGCGGTGTATGATAAAGACGGATGGCATACTATGCCGTATTTAGATCAGGGAGAATTTTATGGGGAGTTCGGTTCTTATAATGTTAGCATCACACTTCCTGAAAACTATGTGGTAGGAGCTACGGGTGATTTGCAGGATACGGCTGAAATAAGATGGATGAATGAAAGAGCCGAGGCCACTTTAAAGACAATAGAAACAAAAACATTGGACTATAGCTTTCCGGCTTCTTCGCAAAAAACAAAAACGATTCGATTCAAACAAGATAATATACATGACTTTGCCTGGTTTGCCGATAAAAGGTATTATGTGCTAAAAGGAGACGTAGAACTTCCAGCATCGAAACATCGTGTGGAGACTTGGTCGCTGTTTACCCAAGCACAATCTAGCCTTTGGATAAAAGCGCCCGAGTATCTAGCAGATGCTATTCGTTATTACAGCAACCAGATGGGAGACTATCCTTACCGACAGGTAACAGCGGTTCAGGGAATTATAGGTGCGGGGGGCGGTATGGAATATCCGAACGTGACGATTGTAGGCCCAGTAAAAAATGGGGAAGAATTGGACATGGTGATTACTCACGAAGTGGGACATAACTGGTTTTATGGTATGTTAGGCAGCAACGAACGCGAACACCCTTGGATGGACGAGGGCATCAATTCTTACTATGAAAACCGGTATGCTCAAATAAAATATCCTGAGAAACAGTTGGCTGATATGTTTTCCAAACCTACTCAAAAATTCTTTGACCTCCTTCCATATAAAAGCAGGTACGCAAGAGATTTTGCTTATCAACTCATGGCACGAGAGAATCGCGATGAACCGGTTGAACAAAATGCAAAAGATTATACATCCTTCAATTATGGCGCCGTGGTATATGGCAAATCTGCTATGCTAATGGAGTATCTCGAAAAGTATCTGGGCACTGAAATCTTCGATATGATAATGAAGAAATATTTTGCGACTTGGAAATACAAGCACCCGGAACCAGAAGACCTTCGAAGAATGTTTGAAACAGAAACCGGAAAGGATTTGAGTTGGTTCTTTGAAGACTTAATCCAAACCAAAAATAAGATTGACTATAAGATTGCTTCTGCTAAAAAACAAAAGGGAACGGACAGCCTTACCATCCTACTGAAGAATATCAATAAGGTATCCTCACCTGTCTTACTCACTTCGCTAAAACGCGATTCCGTTATTTCTTCGCAATGGTTAGATGGATTCACGAGAACAAAAGTAATTTCGATTTCTAAAGGTGAAGCAGATAAGATTCAGATTGACCCGGGGCTTATCATCCCTGAAATAAACAGGAGAAACAATACCTATAAAATCAACCGCCTAGCTCATAAATTCGAACGATTGCGTTTACAGTTTCTCGGATCTATAGAAAACCAAAACCGGACACAGGTTTTCTTTGCTCCTTACATAGGTTGGAACAACTATGACAAAACACAGGTGGGGTTAGCTATATATAGCCCGATGGTGCCCACCAGAAAATTCAGTTATTACCTGATTCCTGCATTCGGTACTGGTTCAAAACAATTTATCGGCTTTGGAAAATTCAGTTTAAATCTCTTTCCTGATGAAGTACAAAAAGTTTCTTTTGGTTTGTTTGCTCAGCGATTCAGTTATCTGTTATTTCCAGAAAATTTGACCTTCAATAAAATAGAACCTTCTATATCTATTGAATTCAAAAAGAGAAGATCAAGAAGCCCGTACATACATTCACTGCAAGCGAGGAGCGTGATTATTATCAGCGAGTGTGCAGAGAAAGTTTTGGATGAGAAAACACAGCGATACTTTGTAGATGAAATCAAATATCGCTTAGAGCGCCGTTCTACTCTAAATCCGTTTAGCGTACAAGTCACATTCCGTCATGGAAGAAATTTTGGAAATCTTTCAGCAGAAGGAAGGTTTCTGCTCAGTTACAACCGACCCAATGAAGGATTTAAAATAAGACTCTTCGCCGGCGGGTTTTTATTCAACACGAAATTATCAAGCGATATCTCGGCTCCCAATCCCAGATTTTATTTAAGCAATGTTTCCAATAGCACTTATGCCTATTGGCTTCAAAAAGATTATATGTTCGATGAAACATTCTTAGATCGAAATGGAAGAGACAAAAATCTCGCACGGCAAGTATCGGTGGTAGATGGCGGGTTCCGTTCCAATACAAACGTCGGTGCAACCGGTAAATTTATCAGTGCTATAAACCTCTCTTCCTCCATCCATAGATTTGTTCCCATTCACCCTTTCCTTTCTGGAGCCTTATGGGTGAATGATGACAACAAGTTGCAAGTAGCAGCAGAAGCCGGTATATCTCTAATTGCCTTGCCGGAAATGGTAGAAATACACTTGCCTTTCCTTGTTACCAACAATATCCGCAACAACCAAAAAATAATTGGTATCCATAAATGGTATCAGAGGATTACTTTTACACTCAAATTAGAGTTACAGAACCCATTGAGTTTTCTTCGTAAATACATCAACCTTTAAAATCAAAATCATGAAAGACGTTTTAAAACAGTTAGGAATAAACAAAATCAATTCCGGTACTTCTACCGGAAACAAATGGCTGAAAGGTAAAGGTGGACTGATTGAATCTTTCTCGCCGGTGGACGGAAAATTAATTGCTTCCGTAGCTACCACTACTGAGAAAGAATATTTGGAAGTAATTAATACTGCTAGTGCAGCATTTAAACATTGGAGGAATATTCCCGCGCCAAAGCGAGGAGAAATCGTGCGACAAATCGGCGAAGAGTTGCGCAAATTCAAGGCACCGCTTGGTAAACTTGTTTCTTATGAAATGGGAAAGAGTTTGCAAGAGGGCTTAGGAGAAGTTCAGGAGATGATAGACATCTGCGATTTCTCGGTTGGGCTTTCGCGCCAACTTCACGGCCTAACGATGCACAGCGAAAGACCAAAACATCGTATGTATGAACAATGGCATCCACTAGGAATTGTCGGGATTATTTCTGCATTTAATTTCCCGGTAGCGGTCTGGAGTTGGAATAGTATGCTTGCCTGGATTTGTGGTGATGTATGTGTTTGGAAAGCCTCGGAAAAAACGCCCTTGTGTTCCTTGGCCTGCCAGAATATTGTCGCAAAAGTTTTTAAGAAAAATAATTTGCCTGAAGGTATCTCTTGTATCATCAACGGTGATGGCCAGATCGGCGAGCTAATGAGTCACGATAAAAGTATGGTGCTAGTCTCGGCTACCGGTTCTATCAGAATGGGGAAGGCGGTAGGAGCTGCCGTGAGTGCCCGACTTGGCAAAACGCTTCTGGAATTAGGAGGAAACAATGCAATCATCATCACTCCTCATGCCGATTTGAATATCGCCATGACGGCGGTGGTGTTTGGTGCGGTAGGAACTGCAGGTCAACGATGCACCACTACCCGTCGGCTTATTATTCATGAATCTCTATATGAAGAAGTAAAAAAACGATTGAAGAAGGCTTATACCCAACTAAAAATTGGAAATCCATTAGATCAAAAAAATCATGTTGGCCCCTTGATTGATAAACAAGCAGTGCAGATGTATGAGTCGGCGATAATAGAAGCAAAAAGAGAAGGCGGAAAACTATTAGTAGAAGGCGGTGTGCTAAAGGGAAAGGGATATGAAAGCGGTTGTTACGTCAAGCCGTGTATCATTGAAGCCTCGAATGATATTCCTATTGTGCAACACGAAACCTTCGCTCCTATTCTTTATATTATGAAATATAAAACCATCGCTGATGCCATTGCATTACAGAACGGAGTAGTGCAGGGACTTTCTTCCTCGATTATGACCACCAACATGCGAGAGATGGAAGAATTCTTAAGTACGAATGGAAGTGATTGTGGCATTGCCAACGTAAACATAGGTACTAGCGGCGCTGAAATAGGTGGCGCTTTCGGTGGTGAAAAAGAAACCGGTGGCGGACGCGAAAGCGGCAGCGATGCCTGGAAAAATTATATGCGCCGCCAAACAAATACCATCAACTACGGAAGTGAGCTGCCTTTAGCGCAGGGAATTAAATTTGAACTGTAGAAAATCTTAGTAAACTCGAGAACTGATTACCGCCCATTCCTGCGCGGTATCTCTTTCTATCAAGTATTGGTCCTGCTGATATTCCACTGGTAATTTGGATAGTAATGAATAATCTCGTACCGATTTTAATTTACTTTTTACAAATTCGATATCATGTGTTTCATTAAATGCTTGTTCGATTTGTCCTTTTATGCCAGAAGCTAATCCTTCATGCAATTCTATAATGACATCACAAGATTTTAGTGATTTTGCAACCTCTTTATCAAAAAGTTCTTTTTCATATCCTTCACAATCGCAAATAACTAAACCGCGACCTTCAAACTGAAAATTGAGAAGTGTAGCCCTATCACATTTTCTCTTCAACAGGGTGCGATTGATGGTTTCATTAACCGTAGCCATTTTTCTACATAAACTAATCGCAGATTCTTCTATATCATAAGCATGCACCTTTGCCTGAGGAAATAACAAAGCTGAGCCGACGGCATAATAACCCTCCGCACATCCTATATCAATAATATCAGAATACTGATTCTTGGAAAACTTCTGAAGTGCCGGATGAAGTTCGTCCTCATAACTACCTAGCAACTTGGTAAGAAGCCCACTGCCGAATGATTCAAAGACCGGATACTTCATCCCTTTAAAAATACCACCCAGCACGATTTTATCAGGGGATAGCAAATGGCTGATATAGACTTCGCGGTACTTAACCACTTTATGATACATCTTCCTGCCCAAAACCCGAAGCACCGGAATGCGAAACAAATTCAACATAGATAATGATGATTAATTTTCATGAGAAGATTCAAACAAAGTATTCATTTCCCTAACGATGCCAAGGAACAAAACGGTTCAATTCCGGTAATATCTGAAAATAATAAACGAGCCCAATATATAATCCTCCAAGCAACACACTCCTAATCAAAATATTGATAAAATCTGAAGAAAGTACCGGTAAAAAATAATTAATCACCGCACAAAGGGCAACAATAAAAATCACTTTCAAGCTGTTGCCGTCATAAGGCTGAAATCCAAACCGATGATAGTTGATATAGAATTTTGCTCCGGTGAAGAGTAAAGCTGAAATAGCAGTGGATAATGCCGCACCATTGATTCCTAATCTTGGTATCAAAAGGAAGTTGCACAGAAAGGTAACAATCACTAGCAATATCAACATCAATGCTCCCTGCCAGGGTTTGGAAGTATAGACTAACAAAGGATTGCTGGAACCCCCAAACATGGTAATCAATGAGCCTACTGAAATAATATAGACCACCGCCGAAGCATCAGAATAGTCCTTACCAATAAAATGAAGAAGAAATTCAATATTGGTATTCACCCCAATAAACAATAGGCCACCGATAACTGAAAGATATTTAACCGACTTGTAAAAAACATTCTTCAATTCATCTATTCGCGCCTCCGAGTATGCATGGGCCATTTTGGCAGCAGTGATTCTTTCAAGTGCAGTCAGCGGGGTTTCAATAATGGTTGGGATGAAGGCAACAATCGTGTAAATACCGACAAAATTGAGCGCTTTAAACTTTCCTAACAAAACAGAATCCAGTGTTTTCAATCCCAAAGAAGCCATGCCTGTTAAAGAAAGAAGCAAGCCAAATTGTATCATGGTACCTAAGCCCTGCTTTTGAAAAAAGTCCCAATCTATTTTTAATGAAGGACGATCTACACTCTTCATGTAGATGACTAAAAGAAAGAACTGCAAAATGTAAATAACAATATACCCACCGATAAACTGTTGCAGGGTGAGTATTTTAAAATAATAAAGAAATATCAGGGCGATGTAGCCCAAACGGACAAACACATCGTTGAAATAGGAAGTGGCGCTCGACTTGAAAAGTGCGATGAGATAGCTATTCAGCACAGCTACCAAGCCGAGAAAAAAGCTAAATGGAATGATATAGTAGTAGAAATCGGTAATCAGTGGCGACTCTCTTCTATATTGAGAAATGATAAATTCTCGGAAAATCAGAAGGCCGCCTGCGGCTATCAAAAAACCGACCACCAGATAGAGAAGCATGAATCCTAGAAAGCCGTGATGCCCGCTTTTTTCATCCTTGAACACCGGGAAATATTTCATCGCGATATTCGTAACGCCGATAGGGATAAACGTGCTAATCAGCGTTGAAAAGGCAAAAAGCACTCTGGCCAAGCCTATTTCCTCGGGCCTCAGGAAATGCGGCTGAATAATAATAAGAGAAATAAAACCCAACAATATTCCTACATAGGAACTGATGGTATTTTTGATGCCTTGCCTCTGAACTACTCCCATGTTTGCGATGGCGCGAAATTAAGAACATCTGGAACGTGCGGAGAGCAGATTAATTGGATACTTATCGCACAACATTAGGCTGCACGGATTTTTTTCTTTGTCTTTGCCCGATTCCGAGAAAAAGAAGTTTTAAAGAAATATCATGAACGTTTTTTTTGTCTGCAATTGGTTTCCCAACAGGAACAATCCTTCTGAAGGGTTATTTCTGAAACACTATGCAGAAGCTATTTCCGTGAATGATGATGTCACCATTTTTTTTGCGGAGCAAGATGCACGGTTAAAGCAATCGAGCGAAGAAGTCAATTACAAATATAATCAGGTGGAGGTCCGAACCATTTATTACCCTCCGGTTCAAACGGGTCTAAAGCCATTGGACCTAATCGGCAATTCCATCAAAAGAATTTTCTATCTCCGCCGGATTATTGGAGAAGAATTCAAAATGAAGCGACCTGATATTTTCCACTTCAATGTGGTTTCGCCATCCGTCGTGCTGATGTGGTATTACAAATTCTTCCGGAGCATTCCTTTTGTTTATTCCGAACACTGGGATATTCCGATAAGAGTTAAAAGAGGCTTGATAAAAAAATGGTTGCCACATAGAATCGGCATGAAGCTGACCGCCATGTTTTCATCCGGAGTAATTGTTTGTTCCAAAGCCATGAAAGAGGCTTTCCATCATTTCAATCTTTCCGACAATGTATTCATTATCTCCAGCGTTATTTTTCTCGACAATAAATCTATCCGCGATGAAGAGCGCCAAACAGGAAAGAAAATTTTGTTGCACGTTTCTTCCTTAGGAGACTTTCAAAAAAACATTACGGGTATTATAGATGCTGTTGCGGAAGTTGCCAAGAATCGTTCCGATTTCGAACTTCATTTTATCGGCAAGGGCAAAGAAATAGAACAACACAAAAGCCACGCTCAACGGCTTCAACTTCTAGACAGAATCATTCTCTTTCAGGGATTTGTTTCGGATGAAGAAAAGCGCGAGTGGTTCGAAAAATCTGCCTTTCATATTCTGTTCAGCAATTTTGAGGGCTATTCGTTGGTCACTGCCGAATCTATTTATTATGGCAGACCGGTAATTGCCACTCGCTGTGGCGGGCCAGAAGATTTTGTCAATGAACAAAACGGAGTGTTGGTGGAACCCAATAACGTAGATGAGCTAAGCAAAGCAATTTCTTTTCTGCTCGACCATTATCTTCAATTCCAGCCGGAGGAACTACGCAAATACGGCGAATCTATATTTTCGCCATCGGTGGTGGGAATGAAACATCACCAGCTTTATCAAGCGGTTCTTCAAAATAAAAACTAATTATACCAAAACTATTTTTCGATGCTAAAAACAATTGCTGACGGAATTTCATACACCACCAGAACCTTCTCCTTCATCCCGGGGATGTACTTTGTTACCAAACCGCTTCATGATTTCTTCACCAAATATTATTCTACTAACCCAGAAAAGGCCTGGCGCACCATTTCCTTAAACGGTTATCGGCTCAAAGTCAATGCCTCGTATCGCATGGGCGCTTTGGTTTATTGGCGTGGTGCGCATGAGTGGGCACCCATGTTTTTGTTGAATGAAATTTTGAAGCCCGGCATGACTTTGTATGACGTAGGTGCCAACATGGGCGAATTTACCATGTATGCCGCTCACCTTATAGGCAGCAAAGGTCGCGTCGTTTCTTTTGAGCCGATGAAAGAAACTTACCAACTGCTGGAAGAAAATATTTCGCTCAACCAGTATCAAGATCGGATTAGCCCTTTCAATATTGCTTTGTCTGATAAGAAAGGAGAAGCGGATCTCTTTGCCGCCAGCGAAGTAAATGCTGTAGGCTCGCATGAGGATGGGCTTCATACACTTTTCGGTACGCAGGAAAGAAGTTCTTTTCTACACAAAATCCAGTTGGAGAAGATGGATGAATTATTGGAGTCAAACCATCTTCCGACACCCGATGTGATTAAAATTGATGTAGAAGGTTCTGAACTGTTCGCCTTGAAAGGTGCTACAAAAATTCTGGAGCAATTTCATCCCAAAATCATTATGGAGTTCAGCAAAGAAAATTGTGAAGCTGCCGGCTATACCCAAAACGATTTGCTTGACTTTCTTTCAAAATTCGGATACCAATTCCTCACGATAGAAAACCGAGGAAAACTGAAACCGCTTGACCTGAATAATCTACCAGTGCTTACCAATCTTTATTGTAAATAAAAAACTCCCAAAGCCTTTCGCCTCCGGGAAAGCCTAATCTGTTTTTTGGATAGTTTAGATATGTGGTGCTATCACAATGGTTGGTACTTCGCTACAGGGGCTATCGTCGGGCTTGGGTTGGTGTCATTAGAATTTCCGTTCATTTTGGTAGCCATAGGCCTGGTCAGATCTATCTTTCCTTCCAGAGTTTTGTTCCCGAGGTCTAAAACGGGTGGTGTAAGTAATATTTTGTTTGATTTCTGATTAAAAAGCGGATTTATGACACAGCATCTAAAGTGCTTTTTTTGATGATTTTAACATAAAAATGATCGAAATATAGGGTGGGCGTCTCTTTTTGAAAAACAGAGACCTGTTTTGCCAAATTAGACATCCACCCTGATGAGTTAGACATCAATCCTGATGGGTTAGACATCAACCCTGACGAGTTAGACATCAACCCTAACGGGTTAGACATCAATCCTGATGGGTTAGACATCAACCCTGACGAGGTAGACATCAACCCTGACGGGTTAGACATCAACCCTGACGCGTTAGACATCAACCTTGATGAGTTAGACATCAACCCTGATGAGTTAGACATCAACCCTGATGAGTTAGACATCAATCCTGATGGGTTAGACATCAGCCCTGACGAGGTAGAGGTCTTGATGGATGAAGAATATTTGCGCTCCCAATGCTGAAAAAGCACACTGGTTATTGCGGCGTCACTATGTATTCAATCGTACATATAAAACCAAATGGGGAAGTCCAATAGATTTAATCGGCAGTATATTAGTACGCGATGCTTGCCCAATGTTTTTGGAAGATGTAACACCAAGCAATCATATTGTTGAGCTTGCTTCGGCGCAAAGTCGGTCTCTTTCTCCTTATTCCTGCAAGACCAATTTCACGCTTTTGTTTTTCAGTTTCTGTCCGCGAACCTTTTCAAGTACAGCTATGATTTTGTTTCTGCGGACGGCGACGTAGGCGATATAGTCTTGGACTTCTATCAATCCAAGTTCTTCTTTGAGGAGTCCCCCTTTTTGGATGAGGAAGCCGACTATGTCTATCTTGTTCACTTTGTCTTTTTTCCCGGCAGAGATGTAGATGGTGGCCCAATCGGCGGGGCCTGGGAGCGTATAATCTTCGGGCAGGTCAAGCACCGGCGCTGGAGCAGTGATGAAGGGCGGCATGGTTTCTTCTTTGCTGAGAATCATGTAGGCGGTGCCGTCGGCGTGCATGCGAGCAGTGCGACCGTTCCGGTGGGTGTATGCTTCGATGGTGTGCGGAAGCTGGTAGTGAACGACGTGGCGGATGGCGGGGATGTCGAGGCCGCGCGAGGCGAGGTCGGTGGTGATGAGAATGCGGTTGCTGCCGTTGCGAAATTTGACAAGGGCGAGTTGGCGCTCGTCCTGTTCGAGTTTGCCGTGATAGACATCGTGAATCACTCCTTTTTCGTGGAGCAGGGCGCTGATGCGATCTACCGCATCGCGGTGGTTGCAAAAGACGAGCGTGGTTTCGTGACCGATTTGCGCAAGGAGAGCCATCAGGGCCTGGAGTTTGTCTTTGTCATAGGCGCGGACAGTTTTCAAATCAAGTTGCGGAGTGACATGCGCTTTCAGAAAGTTGATGTGTTCAGTTTCTTTCAGGCCCGCAAAGGACGGAATCTCAACACCCTGAGTGGCGGAGGTGAGGATGCGCTTGCTGAGGTTGGGAAGATGTTGGATGATAAATTCCATTTCGCGCTGAAAGCCGAATTCAAGTGATTTGTCGAACTCATCTAGCACCAGGGTTTTGACGGTACCGGTGTCGAAACTTTCCCTTTCGATATGATAGACAATGCGACCGGGTGTGCCGACAAGTACCGCCGGTGGATGAATGAAATTGTTGCGTTCTACCTTGGTATCGTGTCCCCCGTAACAACAGTTGATTTTGAAACCGGTGCCCATAGATTTGAATACTTGTTCAATCTGCATAGCCAGTTCGCGGCTGGGTACTAATATCAAAGACTGTACGCCTTTCACTTCGGTTTTCAGATAGGAAAGTAAGGGTAGAAGGAAAGCAAGGGTTTTGCCAGAACCGGTGGGCGAAAGCAGGACGATGTCTTTATGGCTTTGAGCAGCTTTCAAAGTAGCCTCCTGCATTTCGTTGAGCGAATCTATTTTGAGGTTCGAGAGTATTTTATCTATCATGATTGGGTGGGAAGGTACGTTTAAAAAAAAGGAGGCATTCCTGACGGATTGCCTCCTCTGTGTTACCAATGAAATTGGAAAATGATTTATTCTGCTACAATACTCGCAAAGAGATATTCACGGTTCATTCTTGCGATATTAGCCAGCGTGATTTCTTTAGGGCATTCCGCTTCGCAAGCACCGATGTTGGTGCAGTTTCCAAAACCTTCTTCGTCCATCTGATCAACCATATTCACTGCACGGAGTTTTCTTTCGGCTTCGCCCTGCGGCAACAAAGCCAACTGGGAAATTTTAGCCGAAACAAACAACATCGCCGACGAGTTGGGACAGGCAGCCACACAAGCTCCGCAACCGATACAGGCTGCTGCATCCATCGCTTTCTCTGACATCGCCTTCTCTACCGGAATATTGTTTGCGTCCTGAGCTTGACCGGTATTGACCGACACAAAACCACCGGCAGCAATCACGCGGTCGAAGGCGGTGCGGTCCACCGAAAGATCTTTTATTACCGGAAACGCCTGTGCACGGAAAGGCTCTACATAAACCGTTTCGCCATCCTTGAAGGAACGCATATATAATTGGCAAGTCGTAGCGGCATGGTGAGGCCCATGGGCGCGCCCATTGATATACATAGAACACATGCCGCAGATTCCTTCACGACAGTCGTGGTCAAAAGCCACCGGGTCTTCATCTTTACGGATGAGTTCATCGTTCAGCACATCCACCATTTCAAGGAAACTCATATCACCGGTGATGTTGTCAATGGTGTAGTCAACGAGTTTACCAGTGGTATTCGCATTTTTTTGTCTCCAGACTTTTAAGTTGAATTTCATGTTCTCTCTATTTATAGCTTCTTACTTGTAACTCAATATTCTCAAACTTCAATTCTTCTTTGTGCAACACAGGGTCGGCATCTACGCCTTTAAATTCCCAAGCAGAGGCGAAAGCATAGTTTGCGTCGTCGCGCTTGGCTTCGCCGGCTTCCTGATACTCTGTTCTGAAATGTCCGCCACAGCTTTCATTCCTATTCAAAGCATCTATAACCATCAACTCTCCTAACTCCATAAAGTCCGCCACACGACTTGCTTTATCAAACTCGGGATTAAATTCATTCAGGATTCCAGGGATTTTTACATCCATCCAAAATTCTTTACGCAAATCCTGAATCAGCTTGCGAGCCTTGGTTAAGCCTTCGGCGGTTCGAGCCATGCCGCAATATTCCCACATGATTTTTCCCAGATGTTTATGGAAATCATCTACGGTTCGTTTGCCTTTAACATTCATCAGCCTTTCAGAACGTTCCTGAACTTCCTTTTCCGCTTCTACAAATGCCGGATGATCGGTAGGAATACGTTGAACAAAAATTTCGGAAGACAAGTAATTTCCTATGGTATAAGGAATAACGAAGTAACCATCGGCCAGTCCCTGCATCAAAGCAGAGGCACCTAAACGGTTCGCACCGTGGTCGCTGAAGTTGGCCTCCCCCAAACAATATAATCCGGGCACACTAGTCATCAATTCATAGTCCACCCACAAACCACCCATAGTATAGTGCACAGCGGGATAAATTTTCATGGGTGTTTTCAATGGATCTTCATTTGTGATATTCTGATACATCGGAAATAACTCACCATAGCGGGCTTTTACCACGTCTATTCCTAAGCGATTAATGGCATCTTTGAAATCAAGAAATACACCGAAACCAGAAGGAACAATACCGCGACCTTCGTCGCATACTTCTTTCGCAGCACGTGAAGCAATATCGCGTGGGCAAAGGTTACCGAAAGAAGGATATTTTCTTTCGAGATAATAATCACGGTCTTCTTCTTTGATGTCTTCCGCCTTCTTATTACTCTTTCTGATAGCTTCTGAATCTTCTTTCTTTTTAGGCACCCAAACTCTTCCATCATTTCTCAATGATTCACTCATCAAGGTGAGCTTGGACTGATAATCACCAGTTACAGGTATGCAGGTAGGGTGGATTTGAGTGTAACAGGGATTGGCGAAATAGGCTTCTTTCTTGTGCGCCTTCCATGCAGCGGTGACGTTGCTTCCCATCGCATTGGTAGAAAGAAAAAAAACGTTTCCGTATCCACCAGAACAAAGAAGTACTGCATGACCAAAGTGTCTTTCTAATTTTCCACTAATTAAATCACGGGCAATGATGCCACGCGCTTTCCTTTCGATAGTGACTACTTCAACCATCTCATGGCGGGAATACATGGTTACGTTGCCCAAACCAATTTGCCTTTCTAAAGCACCATAAGCACCAAGCAAAAGCTGCTGACCGGTTTGTCCACGGGCATAGAATGTCCTAGAAACCTGTGCTCCTCCAAAGGAGCGATTATCTAAAAGACCGCCGTACTCTCGTGCAAATGGAACTCCTTGAGCCACACACTGGTCAATAATATTTCTAGATACATCTGAAAGACGGTAAACATTCCCTTCGCGAGAGCGGAAGTCGCCCCCCTTGATGGTATCGTAGAACAATCGGAAGACCGAGTCACCGTCGTTCTTATAATTCTTAGAAGCATTGATGCCCCCTTGTGCTGCTATTGAGTGTGCTCGGCGGGGAGAATCCTGAAAACAGAAAGCTTTCACCTTATAACCAAGTTCTGCAAGGGTAGCTGCGGCAGAAGCTCCCGCAAGACCCGTTCCGATTACAATAACATCCAATTTGCGCTTATTGGCCGGATTGACCAACTTGGCATGCTCTTTATAGTTGCTCCACTTTTCAGTAAGTGGCCCGTCGGGAATTTTTGAATTGAGTTCAGACATGGTACGGTTAATAGTTTAGTCGTTAATAGTTTGTGATTATTTCACCCATCCAAAATACATGCTAATCGGCATCATGGCAAAAATAAAGGGCACAATTATTGAAAAAGCCATACCGGTTATAGCAATGGCTTTATTATACTTTAGATGATTCAGCCCCAAGGATTGAAAGGCGCTTTTGAATCCGTGAAGGAGATGCCAGAAAAGCGAAAAGCAACCAGCGCAGTATATAAGCACGACATACCATTCGCTGAATTCATTTTGCATCATTTGAAAAAGATTTAGCTCTTCGCCCGTCATAAACTGATTCGCTCGGTTAGGAATCCAGAAGTGAGATGTATGGATAATCAGGAAAATAAGAATTAAGGTTCCCAGCAAGCCCATGCTGCGCGAATACCATTTAGAATTCGCTGATGGATCATTATAGGCGTATTTAACCGGGCGGGCATCCCGATTCTGTTTCCATAGCATTAATCCATCAACTATGTGTACCAAAAAGCCCGCCACCAATACAATTTCCATTGTGCGCATAATCAGATTGGTTCCCATGAAATGTCCCCAATGGCTAAAGGTAACTCCACCATCATTAAACCAAATCATGGAATTGATACTTGCGTGGACAACAAGAAAAACAATTAGAAATAATCCAGTCAAACTCATCAAGAGTTTCTTTCCAATTGAACTTTTAAACAATACTGAGTTAGTCATACAAATACTTTGTGTTTAGGGAGCAACAAAATTAGGGACTGAAGCGTAAAATGAAAATTTTTCGACTACTATTTTCCAAAACGCAGCAAAACATTCAATTGGCAGATGCATAATCGGACAGATATTGATAAGGCAGGTTTAATTTCCCACCAATAGTGATAGTACCGTTATATAGAATTTTGCTCTCCGACTTTTTCAACTCAGGCAGAATCCGGCTGATAAGCATATTACCAAAATCCTCGGATGCATCACGCGGAAGTTCGTTTGGCAGATTATCTACCGCCATGACATCAATTGAATTGTTTCCGAAAGGTGATATGACACTTTCTTGATGCGGATCATAACCGTAATAGGGATCTGAAATAGTGGAAGGCTGGAGCGTGGAAGGGATGGAAGCGTCTGGAGCAATATCACAGGTGATGTCGGAAATGATTTTTATTCGAAAGTCTTTCTCCTTCATCTGCTCTTTATTAAAGAAGACCGGAATTCTCTTATCCCAATAAATTCCATTGATCAACACATCTGAAGCTTTGGTAAAGGGATAGAAATTAGAATGATACATCTCGGGATGGGCGCGATAATCGCTGTGGTCAAATTTCTCAAATCCTTCCCGGTGATACATATCTCCGCTCGCTAGCTGGGTGTAAACACTCTCTTCAAAATCATTATAGCAGAAATTATAAGGGCTTACTTTCTTGATTCCCATAAGGTTTAAAAGAAAGTCGGCACCGTCTGATACTCTTCCGGTGCCGGTTAAAACTATTTTGAACACAGGTAATTTTAAATTGGTCAACTCCCTTTGGGCTTCAGCAAAATTGCGGCACTCACTCATCTGTTTGATAGAAAACAAACCCGTCCTTAATCCTATCATCCTAATGGCATGATAAGCGCCGACAATTCCAGCCCAGCGTCCAAAAGCAATCAGGCGTTTACCTTTTTCATCGGTCAGTGCCTCCCAGTCTATCAACCGGATATTCTTGTCCAAGAAGGCTCGCAGCAACTTCTTATTATGTGGCTGCTTCTTGATGGTATGTGAAAAGAGAAAATAGGTTCTGTTCGGAATTAAATAATCAGGAGGAATCTCTTTAACCCCTAATAGCACCTCGCACTCTTTTAAATCTTCTTTAATCTCAATTCCCTGATATCGGTACTCGTCATCACTGTAACAGCGGTACGCACATGGCTGAACGAAAATTTCCATTTCCGGATTCTCCTCCTTCAGTCGGGCGCATTGAGAAGGGGTTAGTGGTACTCGGTTATCTTGAGGTACCTTTGTTTCCTTTAGTATTCCAATCTTCATAGAAAAAGCCAAAAGTATAAAATATAGCCTGCCAATCTTGTCCGATGAAACGATTGGCCGGTATTTTGCGTATCTTTGTACAGTTCTTTGACAATTGGTTTGCAGTTCGCGGTTTGCAGTTTGGGGTAATACATTTTGTATATATTTCTATCTGTCCGCTGTTAACTGTCAACCGAAATTGGGGCTGACCGGAATTGACGGGAAGCATTGGAGGTAAACCAGCGTGCCGTGGGTGTGTAATACCACGTTAATCCATTGCGCGAAATAGTTTTAACTGGCGAAGATTCTTACGCCATGGCTGCTTAATCTTAGAGATTAACCACCATTTGCTTCACGCTTGAGGCACCATACACAGCGTGCCAGCAACCAAAAATTGGTGACGCCCGATTCAAGATTCATCTACTTGTTTCGAAGCGTATGACAGATGTAAGAAAAGAGTTGGAGGGTTACTTATCCGGCTCGATTCCGACAATCAATAAGTAACTACACATGTAGATAGTTTATCGTCAACTTGTCCGGACGTGGGTTCGAATCCCACCAGCTCCACAAAATAAAAAGGGCGAAGAAATTTCTTCGCCCTTTTTATTTTAATCCATCGCTACTTTATTCCACTATAATCTTTCTGGATATTTTATTCTGACCAGATTCAAGTTGCATCAGGTAAACGCCGGAGGACAAGCCGTGAATATCAACCACTTCTGTTCTCTTTCCATGAAAAGTAACGAACTCCTCTTTTACACTTTCGCCTACCACATTGTACATTTTTAATTGACACCTCAGCGTCTGATTGCCGGTATATTGAACATTGATAAAACCAGATGCTGGATTTGGGAAAACATAAATATCCTTATTGAAATTAACCTCATTAATACCCACGGTAATATTTACACTGGCAGAGGTGCTTGCACAACCATTAGCGTCTGTAATGCGCACAGCATAGTCACCCGGATCTTTCGCGACATAAAAAGGGGTATTGGCCCCTGGAATATCCGCTCCGTTCTTAATCCATTGATAAGTCACAGCACCGAATGACGTTAGCGTATCGCCTTGCCGGATAATAGATACACTGGAAACAGAATGAATCGAAATATTGATTCGGTTGGATTGAGCGCCACAACCATTGGCATCCGTAACATTCACCCAGACTGCTCCTGCAAACTTTGCGTACGAACAAGAATTAGTACCACCGTTATTCCACAAATAAGTATCGAATGTTCCTCCCGTAACACAAACCTCCGTTGAATCACTCGAACAAATCAACGAGTCACCGGTGGTAATAACCGGAGCGGTGGGCAACGGATTAACCACCAATTGAAGAATATTGGAAGAGCCGATACAATTACCACTTCCTCCATACACTTGGTAGTAGGTAGTTATAATAGGACTTGCATTGTAAGTAGTATCTGTGGCGCCTGTAACATTCGAAAAGTTAGTGCCATCAATCGAAGATTGCCATTGAATAGGTCCTGAATTTCCGGTAACACTCAAGTTTGCCTGAGTTCCCATACAAATAGCGTTGCTTTGTGCCGAAACAGTACCCGCATTGAATGCAGAACCTACCGACATAGTAAGCGCAGTAGCGGTAGCCGGTGAACCGGTGGCACAAACAGCGTTTGAGGTCAAGACACATTCCACCATATCATTATCATTCAAAGTCGTACTGGCAAATGTAGCGCTACTGCCTCCTACAACATTCCCATTCACTTTCCATACATAAGTCGGACCAGCACCACCGTTAACCGGGGTAGCCGTAAACGTAACATTAGAACCAGAGCAAATACTGCCCGAAGGATTGGCACTAATTGAAACACTCACCGGCTTTTTATCATTGACGGTAATCGAAACACTATTGTTTGAACTAGTATCTGCCGGATTGCTGGAAATGATTCGAATCTTATAACCAGTACCATAAGCGGTGTTTGATGGAATGGTTCCACTCACGGCTCCTGTTGCGGTGCTACTCAAAGTTCCAAGGCTGACCGGAGTGGCAAAGCTACCAGCGGCATCAGAAAGCTGTGCAGTATAAATATTGCCGGAAGTGAAAGTGCCGGAAATAGTATAAGGAACGCTGATAGCATCGCCCGCGCAATAGCTGAGCGACGTAACGGTTCCCACCGTAATATCCGTAACCGGAACAGAGCCCGTCATGATTACCCGATAGTCTTCCGCTTCACCATAATTAATATTAGCACAGGGATCAATCGCGTTTCCATTATAGATGGCGCGCACTCGCAAACGCTTTGTCCCGGCAGATACGCCCGCCGGAATGTTAAGCGTTCCGCTCTTTACTACGTTGTTGCACAAAAGCGAACAATCCGTAGCAAAGGCCCGCTGTGCTACAATTTCGTTAGCAGCAAACGTTCCGTCACCATCGAGGTCAATCCATATCACAATCGCATAAGGACTGGATAAATCAGCGTGAAGCATAGTCACCGAGTATGGAATGTTACTGCTCGGCGAAGCCAGGGTGGTTACAATCGCAGGATACGTGGTGGGCGACGAAAAATCTTCATAATTCGTTGGTGAACAAGCGGAATTATTATTGATAGCACCGAGCGTGAAGTTGCTAATCGTTTCATTGCCAGAATTGGTCGTACAGGCATTCGTGGCTGATGGCGTACAATACGTTTGCGCCATCGCAAAACAAACCATACCAAACAATAGATAACCAAGAGCGAAAAAACGAGGAAGGAAAACTTTTTTCATAGGATGTTATTTAGGTTAAACTTTAAAAAAAGAACTTGCCAAGACTCAATACTAACAAGAAATTTTAGATTATCTAGAGACAATCCCCAACGCAGCATAAAATCGAGGCAAATATTCACTCCTGCCAATTTAACACCCTTCACAACCCTTAACTTTCAAAAAAAACATTCTTATCCTAAAACAATTTATCTTCGATTCCGTTTAGCTTCCAAATAATTATCGTGAAAAAACTTTTGCTTCTGTTCGTTGTTGCTCTGATCGGCACAAATGTTTCATTTGCACAAGACGATGAACTCCCCCCTCCTTCCAGCAAGCCGCAAATACAGGACACCTCCTACCGCAGCAGAAACACCGACGGTTTCCGCAGCTTCAAAAAGAAGAAGAAAATTGACTTGTCGAAATTCATCATCGAACCCAACTTCAATTTCAGCATCGGGCAAGGCCGGATAGATGCCGGACTCTCTCCCTATGTGGGCTACAACGTTTGGAAAGGCCTGTGCCTCGGTGGCGGAATCACCTATTTCTATACCGGTTTTTCAGGTATCATAGTGACCGATGCATTTGGCAACCAAGTGGGCAGCGCCAAAGCGCGCTATCACACCTACGGCGGCGGTGTCTTTGCTCAGTACAATATCTGGCGAGGCTTTTTTGCCCGCACTCGCTTCGAGGTGCTTCACCGCGACTTATCTGACCTGAACACCTCGCCCGTTCCTAAAACCCCAATAACTATAGCGAAGGGTTTTATTTCCCAAAAGTGCAGAAACCATTCCCGCCTTGCTCGTGGGCGGCGGATATAATCTATTACAGAGCAAAAACTTCTTCTTCCCCATCATGGTTTCCTACAACCTGCTCCACTCCATCACAGACAAATCCTACTCCATCTATCCCCGCGGGCTGGTGGTTCAACTGGGCTTTGTCAACGTGTTCTAAAATTGAATCACTCCGCCCTCGCGCGGCTCCCTAACCCCCGAAGGGGGGATAAAGACAGCGCAGAATACTTTTGCATTGTACCCCCATCGGGGGTTAGGTGGCCGGATTTCCGTTCTATCCTGAGGACAACATGTAAAGGATAGCATAAAATGGATACTATCCTCTACACTTTTTGTCCTTTTTCTAACAATCCGGCGGGCCGGTTAAGGCTTCCCTGCCGCAAACAGCCGGTGCAGCGCTCTTTATCACCGCGTTGACAAATTCTAAAGTTGTCAAAGCTATGTCCCTCATCCCTTCATCCACCACGAAATTTTCAAATACAGGTAGATAGCCGCCAAGAGAACCATTGAGCCAATAATCACATACCTTATCGCCTTTGATTCCTGCTTTATTTCTAACGGTGGCTCTTCTTTCCTGATATCTTTTCCATACCAGTAGTAGATGATACGTGCAGATAAAAGCAGCCACCACCAATTAGACGCATTTGGGAAAAAACTCAGCATCCAATAAAATACATAAATCATGAAGAGATTGACAACAATGCCTACTGTAATATGATAGGCGGGCCAATATTGAGGACGAAGTGGAAGTACAAAACCTTTCATAATCTCAGGAACGATAGATAGCAAGCCTACTCCTATACAAATCAATGCTATATAAACGCCACTCATGCTCCACTCCCCTCCACTCATGGAGATATCTAAGCTCAAACTTATTCCAAAGGCAATAAGCATTACCCAACCCCAAATGACCCACTTTCTCTTGGCATAATATTCCCTCATCCATGTTTTCATTAAATAAAAATAAAAAAGCACCACCATCGCTATGAACGATGGTGGTGCTGGCAGGGAGTTCTTTCCCCCTTTTTTCTATCCGTGGCTGCCTCACCCACCGAAGCTGATTTCGGTAGGCCGGACACCTATCGGTATAGAAATATAGCTCCTTCAGGGCTAAAGCCCTTTACTACATACCCGATGCTCACCACGCAGAAGCATGGTGTTATAAACTGCCATTTACGGCGGAGCGTTTAGTGCAAAACCGACTTGGCTTTAGCAAAAAAACAACCCTGTTTTGAACACAATTACAGCCCGCACCTGCGCACCCAAACCCGCTGACCTGCATGAGCCAAATCTGGAATGGCTCTCCATGAGTTGGGGAACCATTTGCCAAATCTAGAATGACTCTCCATAAGTTGTGGAGGCATTTGCCGAATCTGAAATGGCTTCGCATAAATTGAGGAAGCGAATTGGAAAACTGGATAGCTTTATCGAAGACTACAAAAGTCTTTAAGACTTTTGTAGTTTAATTTATCACCACACACGCCACGCACAATTCCAAAGGACTTCTTTGGAGGGCTTAGGGCAATGTCATTAAGTTAAGGGAAAAGTAAGCTAATAATGGCGGCTGTTTCTTTCCTTTCCGAAAGAGAGGCAGCAATACAAAATACACCATGGAAGATTCCTGCCCGCCTGAAACGGTCAGGCGGGGCTTCTTCCGATACTTGTTTATTATTATCGGGATCGGAACCTCAATGTCATCTGTTGATATATGAGGACGAAGCTGCGCGAAGGATGGAAGTGGAAATCCTTCCCGACGTTTCAGTCGGGAAGATTGGAACGGATAGCCTGACCCCTTGCGTTTCAGCATGGGGTCGCGCCCAAATTTTTATTTTATGTTTTAGGAAGGATCACGAAGGTTTCTCTTTTCGTACCCAGCGGTGTCGGTCGGCATCTATCCTTTCCAGACCGGTTTGCGCTTTTCTTTGAAAGCCAGCAAACCTTCTTTGGCATCGTCGGTTCTTTGGGCTTCGCCGAACATTTGTTTCATGTAGGCATGAGCTTCTTCGGCGGGAACGCTCTTGAGGTTTTCAAAGGCTTCGAGACCAAGGCGGATGCCGGAAGGAGAATATTGCATCAGTTCATCGGCCAGGGCCTGCACCGCTGCATCTAATTTTTCTTGGCTCACCACCTTGCTCACCAGTCCGGCCTTTTCGGCTTCGGCGGCGGTGAATGTTTTGGCGCGCATGCAGGCATCGAGCACTTGGCGCGGCGGCATGATCTGCAACATACTTTGCATGACCTGAAAGGGATAAAGCCCGAGTTTCACTTCGGGCAGGCTGAAGATGGCATCGTCAACGGATATGACGTGGGTGCAGCCGCAGATAATCAGGAAGCCGCCGGCATAGACCGGTGCATGTACTTTGGCAATGCAGGGTTTATGCAGGGCGTTGAATACATTGCCGATCACGATTTCGCCGTTCGCTTCGGGAACCGTAGAGGCGCTTTCTTGTTGCTCGCCCAACATGGCTTTGAGGTCGGCACCGGCGCAAAATATATTGCCCTTGGCGGCAATGACCACCACCCAGATTTGATGGTTGGTTCGAGCATAGCTGAGCGCAAAGGCCAGCTCGCGCGTCATGATGTCGTTCAAGGCGTTTTTCTTTTCGGGCCGGTTGAGGGTGATGGTAAGGACGTGGTTTTTTTCTTCCATCAGAAGGTGAGCGAAGTGGTAACTCTTAATGTTTTGGACTTGTTCGGTAAGATAGAGCATAAATGGTTTTAGATTTTAGATAGATAATTACGATTTATTTCTGTCAGCGGTCAACCGTCAACTATTTTTATCCCACACATAAACACTTCTTTGTGCTGTTGGATAAACAACGATGTTGGTGATATTGACATGCGGCGGCGAAGTGACCACAAAGTAAATGACTTCGGCCACATCCTCTGCTTGCAGCGGCTGATAGCCTTCATAGATTTTCTTTGCCTTTTCTTTATCACCGTGAAAACGCACTTCGCTAAATTCTGTTTCTGCCGCTCCCGGATCCACCGAGCAGCAACGGATATTGGTGCCTACTAAATCGAGATTGATGCCTTCGTTCAATGCCTTGACCGCATATTTTGTGGCATTGTAAACGTTGCCTTCAGGATAGACAAGATGCCCCGCCACAGAGCCTATGTTGATGACGTGCCCTTCGTTGCGCTCTACCATCATCGGCAGTATGGAGCGCGTGATGTAAAGCAGTCCTTTGATATTGGTGTCAATCATCTTTTCCCAATCGCTCACCAACCCTTCGTGAATTTTATTTTTTCCCGAAGCCAGTCCGGCGTTGTTGACGAGGATGTCGGGCACAATTTCGCGCGAGGCCAAATCATTGGCCATCTCGACACACTGGCTCATTTCGCGCACATCAAAACGATAAGGCAACACTTGAATCTCGTATTTTTCTTTCAAGATGTTGCTGAAGATTTCCAACCGGTCACCTCTTCTGCCGGTAAGGATCAGGTTACAGCCTTCTTTGGCAAACAGTTCGGCAGTGGCTTTTCCAAAACCGGAAGTGGCCCCCGTGATGAGCGCCCATTTCCCTCTTATAGAATTTAGATACATCGCCCAAATGTATCGGAAAGATGGAAACCGTGAAACAGAATTTGGTTAAGTCCAATTACCGATACCATCGCTCGGAGCGATGGTATCGGTAGCCAGCTAATTTTATTTTCGCCTGAATATGCTTCGCAAAGTTTGGTGCTTCATTTGGAAAGCCCTCTTGTACTTTTTAGTTTTTACAATAGCACTCGTTATTGTGTTTCGCTTTGTTCCGGTGCCGTTTACGTTCCTGATGTTGCAACGATGTGTAGAACAGAAGATGGATGGGAAAGAGATGAGGCTGGATAAAGACTGGACTTCCATTGCCAAGATTTCCAACCATCTTCAACTGGCGGTGGTGGCCTCGGAAGACCAAAACTTTCTATTTCATTATGGTTTTGATTTGGATGCAATTGGAAAAGCCGTGAAGCACAACGAAAAGCAACAGAAAAGAAAACACCCGCGTATTCACGGCGCTTCTACTATTTCGCAGCAGTGCGCCAAGAATGTTTTTCTGTGGCAAGGGCGCAATTTCATCCGCAAAGGACTGGAAGTATATTTCACCGGTTTGATAGAACTTCTTTGGAGCAAAGAGCGCATCATGGAGGTGTACCTCAACGTGATTGAAATGGGAGATGGAATCTATGGTGCCGAAGCAGCTTCAGAGTATTATTTTCATCGCCCCGCTGCCGAGTTGAATAGCGCGCAGGCAGCTTTGCTGGCGGTTTGTTTGCCCAATCCTCGAAAATTTAATCCCGCCCATCCTTCGGGTTATGTGTTGAAGCGTCAGATATTTATCCTAACGCAAATGAATCAGTTGGGCGGTCAGTTAGATTATAAGCAGAAAGAGGAGTGAAACTTCCCTCTTCTTGGAAGAGAACTTAGGGTGAGTTGAAGATTTCTATTTTTAGCCCAAGCAGAAAACATGAATCAACTATTTCGGAAAAAAGATGTTGCCAAGGTATTACGCGATGCCGAAGCAGGTTTGAGCGACGCCGAAAGAACCGGCGGCTTGAACAAAACTTTAGGTGTTCGAGATTTGACCTCCTTTGGAATTGCGGCGATTGTCGGTGCCGGAATTTTCTCTACCATTGGCAAGGCCAGTTTTGACGGAGGGCCGGGCATAATCTTTCTATTCATCTTCGTGGCTATTGCTTGCGGTTTTAGCGCTTTATGCTATGCCGAGTTCGCCAGCATGGTGCCGGTTAGCGGCAGTGCATATACCTACTCCTACGTCGCCTTCGGCGAAATCATCGCTTGGATTATCGGCTGGGATTTGTTGATGGAATACGCCATCGGAAATATTGCAGTGGCGATTTCATGGAGTGATTATTTCACCACCTTGATGCAAGGATTCGGCTGGCATATTCCTGATTACCTGACCATGAATTACTCTTACGCCAAGGCTATGGGAAGCGAAGCCGCCATCGCCGCCTGGCAAACGGCACCAATCTTGGGCGGGATAAAAATTATCTGCGACCTGCCCGCCTTCATGATTACCGGACTCATCACTTACATTACTTACATCGGCATCAAAGAGTCAAGGAACTCTGCCAACCTGATGGTGCTGCTCAAAATGGCTGTGGTGCTTTTTGTAATTATACTGGGTGCATTTTATGTGAAGGCGGAGAATTGGAACCCATTCATGCCGAACGGTGTTCGCGGAATTTTGCAGGGAACGGCAGCCGTTTTCTTTGCCTACATCGGTTTCGATGCCATTTCCACCACCGCCGAAGAATGTAAAAATCCACAGCGCGATTTGCCGCGCAGTATGATTTATTCACTCATTATCTGTACGATAGTCTATGTGCTGGTAGCTTTGGTACTGACCGGTATGGTCAGTTATAAAGAACTGAATGTAGGTGACCCGCTGGCTTTTGTTTTTCAGCGTTTGAATATGAATTGGATTGCCGGCGTGGTGGCCATCAGTGCGGTGGTGGCTACGGCCAGTGTGCTGTTGGTGTTTCAAATTGGCCAGCCCAGAATCTGGATGAGCATGAGCCGCGATGGTTTGTTGCCAAAGATATTTTCACGCATCCACCCAAAATTTAAAACCCCTTCTTTCTCAACCATCCTCACCGGACTGGTAGTGGGAATCCCCGCTCTTTTTCTCGACTTGGATTTTGTTATCCGTCTAACTTCCGTAGGAACGCTGTTTGCTTTTGTGCTGGTTTGCGGTGGCATCCTTCGCCTGCAACAAACCCCCGATGCGCCGCAAAGCAAATTCAAGGTCCCTTATATCAATGCTAAATTTATCATGCCAATTATTTTTGCGGCAACACTTATCCTGCTTTGGATTTACAATCCAGAAGCCTATACTACGTTCTTTACTATGCAAACAAGTATAGCAGGAATGGTAGCGATTGAAATTGTTCTTCATAAAATAATCTTTGCGGCTTTCTTTATTTTGTTTGGAACCTTGACTTTTTACTCCATCAAAAAGAACCTCTCGCTGATACCGGTACTCGGATTATTGTCCTGTAGCTATCTGCTTTGCGAATCAGGGGCTTCCAATTGGGGACGATTTATTATTTGGCTGGGAGTGGGCATCGTGGTTTATTTTTTATATGGATACCGGAAGAGTAAACTTGCTGTGAATTGATGAGAAAGATTCTTGCGTATAAAGTTTTGAGTTTATTAAGCATCGCTCTGTTGCTGTTTGGCTCCTTGTATGCACAGACAGATTCTCAAACCGAAACCTCCAACTCAAAACTTCAAACCTTTCCTCCTGATATAGATTCGCTCAAACTCGATTCTTTTTTCACCAAGAAAAACATCAATTACCGAAATAGTCCAAATCAGGAATTATATTTTGAAGTGTTTCGCTGGTATAACACCTGCTACCGCTACGGAGGCAATTCAGAAAAGGGGATTGACTGCTCGCATTTTGTGAATATGCTCTACGAAAAAATTTATGGCAAGAAACTTCAATCCAGTTCTTCCTCCATCTATACACAATGCGAACCCCTGAAGGCCGGAATCCGTCATGCGGAAGAGGGTGATCTGCTTTTCTTCAAAATCCGCAAGAAGAGTATCTCTCACATTGCGCTCTATCTTCAAAATGGAAAGTTTGCACATGCCTCCACCAAAGTGGGAGTGATTATCAGCGACATGGACGAGCCATACTACAAGAAGCACTTTTATAAAGCGGGGAAAATAGGAGACTAGGGCGATTCCATCCTCACATCACTCGGCAAGACTATGCCGAGCATGCACTTCATATAAGTAGAGATAAAGAAGAAATTGATTCCGCTTCGCGGGAAACTCCTCCAATCAGGCTTGCTTATCCTCAAACCAAGTTTGGTTTATGCTAAACCGGGCACAAACCGAGGCTGATGTGTCACATTTATATATGAATGTGGCACGTTTGACCTTGAATGCGCCACGTTTAATATGAAATGTGCCACGTTTTCCCCGAATGTGCCACGTTTGGTATGGAATGCGCCACGTTTACCCTCAAACGCGCTACGTTTTACTCCAAGTGTACCACGTTTGACATGAAATGCGCCACGTTCTACTCCAAACGTGCCACGTTTGGTATGAAATGCGCCACATTCTACCCTAAACGTGCCACGTTTGATATGAAATGCGCCACGTTTCACCCTAAACGTGCCGCGTTTGGTATGAAACGTGCTACATCTGCCTTATCTAAGAGTTGCTTGTGTCCATAAATCTTCAAAACCTAGTTCCTCAGAGGCAGTTATCTTGGCTAAAGCCATTTCTTAGTCGGCTTTTGCTCCCCCCACTAAAGCCTACCGTGTGGACACAACTTTAAATGGCAACATGTTCCAAAACCATTCTATTGTTTGCACTTTTAACGATCATAGGATAAAAAATACAGTTTAACGCAAAGAACGCAAAGTGAACAGCCGCGCAAAGAGCGCAAAAGGCATAGTCAACGACTGAATCCTTTGCGCTCTTTGCGTTAGCCTTTGTGTTCTTTGCGTTAAATTGTATTCGGTTTTTAGGATTTTTCGCCATAATAACGAGTCTATCAATAAAAATATCCATCCTAAATACTTGTGTCCAAACGGTAGCTCCAAAGGCGGGGAAAAGTGGAATATACCTATACTGAGTAGGGTCGGGGTGCCGCTCAAATGGTTTTTACCTATCCCCCGCCGTTTTCTACATTTGCGCCAAATATTTTTACCCATGAGTTTAGAAGAAACAATCACTACAGACTTAAAGACCGCCATGATGGCGAGAGACGAAGCAACGGTGCGCGGTTTGCGCGCCATCAAGAGCGCTATCATCGTGGCCAAAACCGAGAAAGGTGCCGGAGGCGTGGTGGCAGCTGAAAAAGAGGTGCAGATTTTGCAAAAGATGGTGAAGCAACGCCGCGACTCTATTGCCGAGTTTGAAAAAGCAGGCCGGCAAGATTTGATTGTGATAGAACAACAAGAAATGGCGGTGATTGAAAAATATCTTCCCGCCATGATGAGCGAAGACGAGGTGCGCGAAGTAGTAAAAAAGGCCATCACCGAAACGGGGGCGACCAGTCAAAAAGAAATGGGCAAGGTGATGGGTATGGTGACCAAACAGTTAGCCGGCAAGGCCGATAATCAAATGATTTCGCAGTTGGTGAAAACTCTATTGACCTAAAAGATTCTACAAAATTACCCCTTGATAATTGCTCATAGTAAACCGCTGTTTGTAAATTGATCTTCGATATTCTATTCCTGATTTTTGTGGCGCTGGGGTTCTGGCAGGGATATAAAAATGGAATTATCTATTCCGTCTTTTCTATTCTTGGTTGGTTTCTGGGTATTGTAGCCGCCTTGAAGTTTTCTTACAAGGTGGTGCTGTTGTTGCACGGCTATGCGCAGCTCAGTCCCAAGGTCTTGGCCATTTTATCTTTCGTATTGGTTTTGTTGGCGGTTTTGTTGTTGATGAAAGCGATTGCCTGGGGCTTAGAACAAATACTGAAATCGGCAGATGCCAATTTGCCGAACAAGGTGATTGGAGGAGTGCTTCACTCGCTGATTGGGCTTTATGTGTTGTGTGTTTTTATCTGGTTCTTGAACCGGTTAGATGTTTTCCCGACTTCGCAAAAACAAAATTCTCATGTCTATCCTTATATCTCTAACCTAGCACCAAAGGTGGTGGAATATTCCGGCCAGATAGTGCCTATGTTTCGCAATACTTTTCAGGAGTTTGATAATTTGTTTTAGAAGTTCAAACGAATTCAGCCTTCCTTAAATCAGAAAGGGGTGATTGCCGAAGCGACCACCCCTTTCTGATTTTATAAAGTAACTACTTGATTCCGAAAGCGGTTTTGGTTGCTTTCAGCGAGTTCAACTCTTCCCAAGGAAACAGTTTCACTTTCACTTTCTTTTCGTTCTTCTTTCCCTTGTTGAATATCTTTTCAACCACCTTTGTTTCGCGTCCCATGTGGCCATAAGAAGCGGTTTCTAAGTAGATAGGGGTACGCAGATTAAAACGCTTTTCGATGAAGTAAGGACGGAGATCAAATTCTTTCATTTTCAACAAGCGCTTTGCAATTTCACCATCACTCAACTTTACTTTTGAAGTTCCGTAAGTGTTGACGAACAATCCCACAGGCTGCGCTACGCCAATTGCATAAGCCACCTGAACCAAGGCCTCATCACAAACTCCGGCAGCCACCAAGTGCTTGGCAATGTGACGAGTTGCATAAGCCGCAGAACGATCCACCTTAGAAGGATCTTTTCCCGAGAAAGCCCCACCACCGTGAGCGCCTTTGCCTCCATAAGTATCAACGATGATTTTTCTTCCTGTTAAACCAGTATCGCCGTGTGGTCCACCGATAACGAATTTGCCGGTAGGGTTTACATGATACTTGATTTTGTCGTTGAACATGGCCTGTACTCTTTTAGGCAGTTTTGCTTTCACTCTGGGGATAAGAATCTTAATCATATCCTCCTTGATTTTTTTCAGCATCACGGCATCTTTGCCAAAATCATCATGCTGGGTAGAAATAACAATAGCATCAATCCTTACCGGCTGGTTATTGTCGTTGTATTCAATGGTCACCTGACTCTTGGCATCGGGACGAAGATATTTTATAGCCTTGTTTTCGCGACGGAGTGCTGCCAATTCGCGAAGCAATAAGTGGGCGATATCTAAGGCCAAAGGCATATAGTTATCTGTTTCGTTGGTAGCATAACCAAACATCATACCCTGATCGCCAGCACCCTGTTCCTCGGGTTTCTTTCTTTCCACTCCTTGGTTAATGTCCGGAGATTGTTCGTGGATAGCAGAGAGAACCCCGCAGCTATTGGCTTCAAACATATAGTCTGCTTTGTTGTATCCGATTTGACGGATCACAGAACGTGCAATATTCTGCACGTCAAGATATGCTTCTGACTTTACTTCGCCCGCCAGCACTACCTGTCCGGTGGTTACTAAGGTTTCACAGGCTACCTTTGACTGTGGGTCATAGGCTAGAAAGTGATCAATTAAAGCATCTGAAATTTGGTCGGCTACTTTGTCCGGATGTCCTTCCGAAACCGACTCTGATGTAAATAAATAAGCCATTTGTTTTTGATTTTAGAGGTGTGAAAATATCAAAGTTCTGAAGAAATAATACAGACTTATCCTGCCACCAATTCGCGAGCATTGGCAATCGAGGCTTCAGTAGGTTGGTCGCCGCTCAGCATCTTGGCTATTTCCATAATCCGTTCTTCGCCTTTCAACTCACGGATGCGCGTGTAGGTGCGGCTACCGGTGCTTTCCTTGTAGATGTTGAGATGCAAATCTCCTGTGCGAGCTATTTGTGGAAGGTGCGTAATAGAAATCAACTGATGGTTTCTCGAAAGCTGTTTCATAATTTCTCCCACCTTCAGCGCCACCTCTCCTGATATGCCCGAATCAATTTCATCAAAAATAAGCGTAGGAAGTAACCTGTTGCCTGCTACTAATGATTTGACACAAAGCATAAGGCGTGAAAGTTCTCCGCCCGATGCTACATCCTTTATTTCTCTTGGAGCAAAACCTTTATTAGCCGAGAAAAGGAAGCGGACCTCGGTTAATCCGTTTTCGTTTAACCGCGACTTATCTAATAGACTTATCTCTACCTTAAAAGATGCGCCCGGCATACCTACCTTGGCAAGTAGAATCGTCACGTTATTCTGAAATTCTCTTAGCACCTTCTCTCGCGATGTATGAATATGATGCGCCGTGGAAAGCAAGGCACTCTGATCTTTTTGAAGCTTTGATTTCAGTTTGTCAATTTCAGACGAGTTAGTGTCCACAAAGGCAATGCGTTCTTCCAACTGATTCTGAAGTTGCAACAGACCTTCAATATTTTGAAGATTGTGCTTTTTCTGCAAGCGGTAAATAGTATTCAACCGGTTATTCACCTCTTCCAATCGGGTGGGGTCCAAAGCAGAGCCTTCCTGAATGTTCTCCATTTCAGAAGCGATATCTTTCAATTCTTCATACACGCTCTGTAGCCTTTCAGAAAGAGCCAGAATCTCCTTGCTGAAATTTTTCACTCCTTTCAGTTGTGATTGTGCTTCTGTAAGCTGAGGAAGGATTGCCACCTCGCTGTAATTCAACAATTGCGTAGCGTTCTGTAAAGAGCGTTTTATATCTTCAACATTGGCTAAAGTATTTTGTTCAGTTTCCAATGTGTCTTGTTCCTCTACTTGTAATTTTGCTTCTGCCAATTCATTGAGTTGAAAGAGAAGATAATCCAGTTCAGAAGAAGAAGACTTATAGGTCATTTCTAATCCTTCTAATTTTTTCACCCCTTTCTTGTATGCGGCAAACTCAATACGAAAATCACTAAGCACAGATTGGTTCTTAGTGAGCATGTCAATGACGTTCAGTTGAAAACCACCTTTGATTAAGTCTAGTGTTTCATGCTGTGAATGTAGATTGACCAACTGTTCGCTCAGTTGTTTCAAAATATCAAGAGTGACCGGAGTATCATTAATGAATGCACGGGACTTACCACTTTGATTGATCTCGCGACGGATAATGGTGTGTGGTTCAAAATCTAACTCATAGTCGGCGAAGAAGGATTTTAAGTGATAGTCTCCGACATAAAAATCAGCTTCTACCACGCACTTTTCTTCTTCGTTATACAAAATTTTTGAGTCGGCTCGTTCACCCAGAATCAATCCCAGCGCACCGATCAAAATAGATTTCCCGGCCCCGGTTTCGCCGGTAATAATGTTCATGCGCTCGCTGAATGAAATTTCAAGCTTGTCTATAATAGCATAATTGCGGATGGTCAGCCGATGGAGCATGGAGCGAATGTAAACGGTTAATTTGAGAATTTGATAATCGTTAATGTGGGAATGAAATACAATCTTTGCCGGATGAATCTTTTATTTCGACCTGCCAACGAACAGGATATCCCACTCATCTCATTCCTAGCAGAGAAAATATGGCGGGAACATTATCCCTCCATTATTTCGATTGAGCAGATAGAATATATGTTGGCCAACCGATATTCGCTTGACGCGATTCTCAACGGAATGAAAAGCGGAGAAAAGTATTTTTTAGCCTACACCCTTAATGTAGTTCATGCCTATGCTTCCGTCGAATTGGATAGCAGCTCTATTTTTCTCTCCAAATTTTATGTAGACGTCCCTAAACATAGAAAGGGCATTGGCCAAAAATTCTTCCATTATATAGTTTCAAGGCTTGACTCAAGCCTGCCCATACGATTACAGGTGAATCGTCAGAATATCAAAGCGATAAATTTCTATTTCAAAATGGGGTTCATCATTGAAAAAGCCGCTGACTTTGAAATAGGCAGCGGCTTCTTTATGAATGACTTCGTGATGGTCAGAAAAGGCACTTAGTTTCGGATGATTTTCTCGTACTTAGCCGCATTGATAGGGTCTGCGTGGCGCAGATAGTTTAGCGCCTTGGTTTTTTCTCCTCCATCTGCCCCTGAGAAAACATTTACTAACTCATCACTTTTTGCCTGAAAGAAAACATTGACCAAGATTGCGTTGGGGTAATCTTTAGCAATTCTATCTATTTTATCCAGCGCATTCATAATGTTCTGGCGTGCTAAAGCAGGTTTGTCATAGAAATTATCCATCCCGGCATAATGGTAGTCATAAATGGCCTGGCGGAATAATTCATATTTACTTGCAAGGATATTGTTGATCAGAAAATAACGGTTGCGCTGTCCATCAAATGGCCTCCAACCCTTCGCATCTACAGCGTTGGTTGGAACCGCATTCATAATTTGTTCTGCCATGGCAAAATATTTGGCACCACCGCCTTTGCCAAAACTTTCATAATCTAATCCGATGATGATATTGGCATAAAAACTGAGGATAGAAGTAAGGTTGGAGGTATATTGTGTTGCATTAAACTCTAAAGGCTGATTCATGATATAAGTAATCTGACAGCTATTGTCCACGTAGTTAAACAGCGGTGTGCTGTAAGAACTATTAAATACCGGTCGAGAAGACTGAACGGTCAGCTTCGCATTATATACATCCTGAACACCGGTAGATTCCAGAAAAATAAACATACTGCACTCAATTTTCTCTTCGGGAGCGAATACATCACCCGTCCAGGCTTTCGTATTCATAAACTCTGAAATAGCCGTTTGCATGGTAGTAAATATGGCTGGATCTACATCCGTTACTTTCTGCCCGTTTACGGTCACTTGGCAATTCAACTCTTGCGCATTAACTAAACCTGCTGCCATCATCAGGCATCCTAAAATTAAATTTCCTGTTTTTTTCATCTTCATAGGTTTGATACCGATAATCTAAAGCAAGCACTACCTTTTGTCAAGTACCGGTGTTCGTTTTTTTCATTTGTTCCATTATATAACGTACCAAATCTCGTGCCAACTCACTTTTTTGCTTGAGAGGAAAGGCATTTACAAGTCCTGCTTTGTCAATTACTGTGATTTTATTGGTGTCGTGTTGAAACCCTGCTCCTTTATCTTTCAGCGAATTTAAAACAATAATATCAAAATTCTTTTTCGCCAGCTTTTCCTTTGCATGCTTCAATTCATCTTCCGTTTCTAGCGCAAAGCCCACGATAAACTGTCCCAACTTTTTATTCTTCCCCAGTTCTCCGGCAATATCTATCGTGCGGACTAATTCAAGCGACCATTCATCCTTTCCTTTTTTTATTTTTTCTACCGCTTGGTTCTTAGGAGTATAATCTGCCACCGCAGCGGCGAACACGATAACGTCGCTATCCGAAAAATATTGTTCACAGGCTTGGAACATTTCGGCGGCGGTTTGGACTTCAACTTCTTGAATGGAAGGGTGCATTGCCTTGAGATGCGATGGCCCTTTTACCATCACTACTTCAGCACCAATTCCCGCAAATGCTTCTGCAATGGCGATACCCATTTTCCCCGATGAGTGATTACCAATAAAACGAACGGGGTCAATTGGTTCGTGTGTAGGTCCGGCTGTGACTAAAACTTTCATAAAGTGACAAAGGTGCTAATTGTTGGGATATTGAAGAGGAAAAACCGACAAGTAATATGGAGGGTGCCTATTTGTCTAAGGTATTCGTTTATGCTGCCTTTTTCGATACTTTCACTGCCAATTACTTCCAATGCTTCACTGGATATTTAAAGGCTTTCATGAATTAACTCCTTCAGAACTATACCTAACCATGCAACTGAGGCAAGAAGTATTTGTATTAGAACAAAAATGCCTGTACCTAGATGCCGATGGCAAAGACCTGCTTTCACATCATTTAATGGGCTTTCAGGATAAAACTCTTGTCGCCTATTCTAGGCTTGTTTCGCCTGGCATATCTTATTTAGAGCCTTCCATTGGGCGAGTAATTACTGCACGCGGTTATCGTCATAATGGTTATGGAAAGGAACTGATGAGAAAATCAATAGAAGGAATAGAAAAACTTTATGGAAAAACACCTATTCGTATCGGGGCGCAAGTTTACCTGATGAAGTTTTACGAAACTTTTGGTTTCAAACAAGATGGAATCCCATATCTGGAAGATAGGATTGACCACGTAAAAATGCTGCGGCAACTCTAAATTTTTCTAACTCTTCTTAAACTGCCTGATGGTATAAGTTACCGTCAACATGAGGTAGCGCCTCAACACTTGATTCTTAGAATCTTCAATATAGGTTTCATTGATGCTCCTACTGATTCCTGAATTTTGGTTCAGCAAATCAAAACCAGAGACTTTCACCTCCAGCGATTTGTCTTTGAAGAATTTGTAACCGAAGGAAGCATCCCAAAGGAAAATATTTTGATTGAATCCTTGTGCGATTCCGGCATATAAGGTGTTTTGAACTCCGGTATTAAACACAAATCCTTTCCAAAACAACCAGTTGAATCTTGCCGAAGCAAAGTGTGTGAAATAATTATTGTCCGATTTTTTCTGCAAGGTATTTTTCACAATGTTGTAGCTGCCAGAATAGTTGATGCTAAAATCAATTTGCTCACTGATATTGCTGCTAAGTGTTAACCCTGCTTTCGGAATATAGGTATTCGAGCGGTTGATTTCATTATTGACCATACCCGGATTACGCGAGTAACTGAATCCGGCATTGAGGTTGAGGTTGCATTTAATTTTCTTGATTGGCAATCCATAAGTAAAGAAGCTGTTCAAATTTAAACTTCCTTCTTTTAGGTTGACCGGTTGTGTCAATTGAGAACCGGTATATAGAATCACCGCATCGTTAAGCAACGTATCCTTCTTTGCGATGTAGGTAGAATTGCCAATATAGTTATGTGTATAATTGGTTGAAAAAAAAGCAAAGAATGTCTGCGCTCTTTTGGTGTCAGACCAACCGAACCGAACCATTCCAAAGTGACTATAATTTTGTTTCAGGTCTGGATTGCCCGTAGAAAGTAGCAGTGGATTGCTGTTGTCTATCACATTTTGCAATTGCGATAGAGATGGTGGGCTGGTCGAGGCGCGATAGTATATCCGTATATTGGCTTTCTCAGAAAACTTATAGTTGAGCATCGCGTTAGGAAGCATATTAAAGAATCTACGGCTGGTGCTGAACGCAATCGGATATAGCTGTGTTCCATCCAGCCACGCATATTGGGCATCCAGCCCGGCCATCAAGCTGATTTTCTTATCGGCAAACCGGTAGCTGACGCCTCCGCGTTGAGTCATATAGGTATTGTCAAACTTGTTTGAAAGAGTCGTATCCTGGTTCATATAGTCCCGCATAAGGGTATCATAATTGAACGTCTCTTTGTCAGATTTATTCCAGGTATAGGAAGGACTATAATTAAGTTGGATAATCCCTTGTTTGCCTGCCGGTTCAGTATAGGATACAATTCCTGACACGACATAATTCTTAGAAGACGTATTAACAATTTGATCCAGCAAGGTGGAGTCGGTAAAATATTGATTGAAAGAATTAAGCGTAGTGTTGCCCGCCCTATTATTTGCAGTAGAAGAAAGAGTTAAAGATAAAGTTCTTTTAAGGGTTTTGAATTTGTGCTGATAGGTCAGGTCACCGGAAATATTATAGCCAAAGTTGTTCGAAAAATAAGTGCTTTGGGTAAATCCTAACAGTTCATTTCCGCCTATGCTGTTCTCGCCTATGATGCTATTGGTCTGCTTGTTTTTTTGAAAACTTGCTTTAGGGTTGAAGATGATTTTATTCATCGAATCAATAGTGTACTCCAATCTAAAATTGGCACGATGATTCATGTTTGCGCTTATGGTATTATTGCTTTCCTTATAAATAGTAGAGCTGTCTCCGGCGTTAAAATACTGACGAGTAAGTTCATTGTTGTTGGAGTTGGAAGCATAATTGAAAAAATAGCTGCCCGATACTTTGAGCTTCTTCCCCCACATATCGGTATAGTTAATACCGGCAGCATGGGTGGTAGAGATACCTCCTTGCTGACCCACCATAAAATTATTGACCGCACCACCGCCTCTATAACCGCCGCCGCCCGGTCTGCCACCACCTCCCATACCACCACCACTGCTTCCGGTTACATCCAGCAAATCCTGCATCGAAAAATTTTGCTGATTTACATTGTTACTCATTCCCACAAAAGACAAACGACGGTTGCCTTTAAACCAGTTGACCGTTGCCCCCGCAGAATACCGATGGTCTGTCAGATAACCGTAACCGGCATATACTTTTCCAAACACCCCATTGTTTTTTCCCTGTCGGGTAATCAGGTTCATAGATTTCTGAGACCTTCCATCGTCAAAGCCGGTGAGCTGCGCAAAATCACTCATCCGGTCATAAACCTGTACGCGATCTACCACTTCGGCGGGAAGGTTGCGCACAGCCAGCGTAGCATCCTCACCGAAAAAATCTTTTCCATCTACCGTTACCTTCTTCACCTCTTCGCCATGTGCTTTCAATGTTCCCTTTTCAGAGGTGATTCCGGGCATCTTGGTAATCAGGTCTTCGGTAGTCGCATCTGGATTTGTCTTATATGCTTTGGCGTTATATTCTGCCGTGTCTCCTTTCTGTTCCACTCGAATGGCATTCTCTACGATGTTCACATCCTTTAAATCTAAACTGCCTTTATTCATAGGTAAGGCTCCCAAATGCTTGTCTGCATCACGTACAAAAACCATTTCATCCCGAACTGAATAGCCCGTATAATTGATACGCAATTTATACGAGCCGTTGGCCACCGAAGTAAATTCAAACTTCCCATCTGCATCGGTCGCGGTACCTTTCCAGTTCGTGGTGTCTTTCATCGAAACCAATTTCAACGTGGCACCGGGCATCGAGGTCCCGTCACTTTGGTCGGTAATGATACCATCCACTTTAAATGTTTGTGCGAAAGTCAAAGCAACCGTAAGAAGAAGTAGCAAGAGAAATCCGGTTCGTTTCATCATCAGAATCATTGGAAAATATACAGAAAAAGGATTGGACAAATATGAACGCATTAGTTTAAGCAAAAGAAAAAATTGGGATTTTTTAGGAACAACCTTTCCCGCATAGCCTCCTTATAGTATTGCTCCTCTTTCTGCCTTCAAGGCGCGAATCATCTCTCCATACCGGTATCCTTTCCGCATGGCATCGAGCATTTGAGCAATTCTTCTGGCTTTCGTTTCTGGCGTTTTTGCACTGTCAATCCAATTGCTGAAATATTTTTGTTCCGAACCTGATAACTTTTCAAAGCCCTTCATCGCCTTCGGTTCATCACTCAAGCAATCCATCATCTCGACAGAAAATTGAAACGCAGCATCATCGCACACCAGTTGAACATTTATTTTCGCCCCCTTTCTTTTGCCAATGTTTTTTCGCATCGCGGCGTTCAGTGGCATGATAAAATCTCCTTCACCCATCGGTATCAAGGCCACTTGTTTAATAGTATAATCATCCAGCTTTCCTTTCACCCGAAATGATTTTTTCATTCCCGGATAAATCTTTTGTGCCTGTTCCGCCGAAACATGGATGTAGGTCCATCCGGTTTTCTCGCCCTGCTTTTCAAACTTCAGAATAGTCGTGCTGAATTGAATCATACACAAATTTATAAAGCTCTGCCAGAGTAGGATTGTCTATCCATCCTTGTTTTTTATTTTCACGCTTCAATCAAAACAATCAATATGGGTCGCGCGTTTGAATATCGGAAGGAACGAAAAATGAAAAGATGGGGAGCTATGGCCAAAGCCTTCACCCGCATCGGAAGAGATATTGCCATTGCCGTGAAAGATGGCGGCGGCGACCCCGATAGCAATGCGCGCCTCCGCGCCTGCATCCAAAATGCCAAGGCGGCCAACATGCCCAAGACCACCGTCGAGGCGGCGATTAAAAAAGCTACTTCAAAAGATACGACTTCCTATGATGAAATGACGTACGAGGGCTACGCCGCACATGGCGTCGCGATCGTTGTAGATACCGCTACCGATAACCCCACCCGCACCATTGCCAACCTCCGCACCATCTTCAACAAGAACGGTGGAACGGTCGGCACGCAAGGCGCAGTGGAATATATGTTTAAGAAGAAAGCACTTTTCAAATTCAACATTGGCAATTTGAATCTCGAAGAACTGGAACTGGAACTGATTGATGGAGGATTATCTGAAATCAGCGAAGAAGATGGTTTGGTTTCTGCTTATGCCGAATTTACCGACTTCGGAAATCTTGCAAAAACGCTCGAAGCCAAAGGCATCGAAGTCATCGAATCCGGCTACGACAAAATCCCCGACTTCTATAAAGAGTTAGACGATGCCGGCGCCGAAGAAGTCATCAAACTGATTGAAAAACTCGAAGAAGACGACGACGTGCAGCAGGTGTTTCATAATATGAAGTAGGCACTTCAATCTTTCCTCACGGAGGAATTAAAAAAATTTCACGCTAAGAACGCAAAGGCTAAACGCAAAGTGCACAAAGAAAGCGTTGGCAGAAACCGTCTTTGCGTTCTTTGCGGGGCTATTCTCTTCGCGCCCTCTGCGTGAAACTGCCTTTCTTTTCATTCTCATATCCTCTCCACCTCCGCCTCCACTTCCAAATGCTGCCCTCTTTTAATATGGAACAAAATGATTTTTGTTTGATAACCATCTCCGCATAATTTCAAATTATACGTCCCCGCTATAAACCGGCGAAAAACCATTCGTCCTTCCTTATCCGTCACCGCCTCCTTATTTTTCAATCCCTCAATATTTCCGTGTAAACCAGTCGCAACGGCACCGGTTGCCGTTTTTACAACAACCGTCAGCGTCGTATGCCGGATACCCGCCGCTATCACATGCTTCATCAATTTGAACCCATTCACCAGTCCCGGTTGCGTATCAATATATTCTCCATAAAGCAAATCATACATATTCTCAATGGCCTCGATCGCCGTCAAGTATTCCGTCGGCAACTGCTTCGTTGCCTCCGCCGATTTCTTTTGACGGGCTACCTGCGGCTGCACCCGCGCCTCTTCGTATGCCGCAATCGCCGCATCAATCGCGGCAATGTCCGCCGCGTTGATGTTCGTCAATATCGCCAGATGCTCCTGCATCACCTTCTGCATTACTCGCGCTCGCTCTACCGCCAACTGCTTGTCCCCTCTAAAAATATACGAGAACGCATGGCCCAGTTTTCCCGCCAATTCCATTTCACCTGCCTGCGAAGCCTTCACCCTTCCCTTCTTCGCAAACTTCACTACAGTCATCGCCATCTTTCGCTTCACGTCCAGACTCATTTTTCCCAACGAACTGTTATCGCGGCTCTGCAAAGTCCCCAATGCCTTTATCTTGCTCAGCGCCTGATTGAACCTTGTTTGCTCCGCCGCATACTCGGCAATAACTCCTGTTTCTGCCGAATGATTAAGATTAAACTCCTTCACCCGATCAAAGGAATCGAGATAATTTTTCTGTCTGTTAATCATTTTTATCTCAAATTAAACTTGAAAAATGGTCTTTCTGATTAAAATATGGCTCTTTAGATTCAAAAATACATATTTCGAATCATTGCAAACGTATTTAACAAAGCTACATGTCCATCTAACAATACTACATGTTTAATTGATTATACAACATATTTATTTAGCATAATTTCATGTTTATTTAGCTAATCTACATATCTATTTGATAGTTGAGCATGTTCATTTGACTAAATAACATGTCAATCTAGCAATACTGCATATCTATTTGACATAACTGCACGTTTATCTGGCTAATGATTCTATAAAGAATGATTTATCCTGAATGAAGCTGGTTAATTGATTTTCTACCTTCTCACATATTTGATACTCCTTACTCCAAATATTTTGTTTCCCAGACCGAAATCTCGTTGAAACAAACTGCAAAAGTTTATACAACTCTTGTAGTCTTTAATATGAAGCATGGTGTTTTATTTCCTGAAGAAGGATGCTGAATAAAAGGATTTTTCATGGAAAAAATCATCTTCGTTTCATGATTCACCTCGAAATGCTAAACCAAATCACCACCGTCTGGATGGTGCTGGCTGTCATTACCTTCTTCTTTTTATTGAGACAAACACAACCCTACGGCAGGCACACATCTTCCAAATGGGGCGCATTGATGAGCAACCGGTGGGGTTGGTTTATACAAGAAGCGCCTTCGATGATTTTCCTTTCTCTGTTTTTCTTTCTGGGAACCATTCAGAAAACACCCGTCAGCTATTTGCTCTGGGGCCTGTGGATGATTCATTACATCAACCGGACCTTTGTTTTCCCTTTTCGAATTAAAACCAAAGGGAAAAAGATACCGGTGATGATTGTTGCAGCCGCTATTTGCTTCAATTTCATGAATGGCTTTGTCAACGGCTATTGGCTTGGCAATTTTGGTGGAAATTATGAGCCCAGTGTTTATTTCACTTCAGCACAATTCTTCATTGGGGCGATTGTTTTCATCAGTGGCTTCCTTATCAATATTCATTCAGATAATATTCTGATTCATCTGCGCAAGCCTGGAGAAACCGGATATAAAATTCCTACCGGCGGAATGTTCCGGTTTGTTTCTTGTCCCAATCACATGGGCGAAATCATTGAGTGGATTGGTTTTGCCATTCTGGCGGGAGGCTTACCTGCTTGGAGTTTTGCATTGTGGGCTTTCTGCAACATCGTGCCGAGGTCATTAGACCATCACCGTTGGTATCAGAATAAATTTCCCGACTATCCGAAAGACCGCAAAGCAGTGATTCCTTTTATTCTTTAAAACTACCGAGGGCCCATTCCGCCTCTGGGTGCAGGGCGGTCACCTTTCTGCTGCTGGCGTTGGTCGCGTAGTTCCCGCAGCCTTTGTTGGAATTTATTTTCCACACCATATAGCAGGTTACATTTTTCTTTGCCAAGCGTTGACTCAAATTGTATTTGATACTTCTTCTTCAGGTCTAATTTCTTTTGTTCAAAATCCAATTGTTCGGTGGCGCTCAAAGGTTCCGAACCCGTATGAAAGTTTTTACGCAAAGAACCCATATCGCTCCGATATTGGTTATACACCGGCCAGAACTTCTGCGCTTCGGCGGGATTGAGATTCAGTTCCTGTGAGATAAAAGCAACACGTAATGATTCGATGCGGTCTGCTTTATCATTGCCTCCTTCTGGTTGTTGAGCAAATAATCCAGACATCACCATCATCATAGCGCTTGCCATCAACAGGGTTTTCATATTTAAGATTGACTTCTTCATTGTTCTCATTTTATGTTTAATCAAGAATAGCATCGTTTAATTCTTTGTCGCTCACATCTGAAAGCACGCTTCGCACCTTCGACTCCGGCATTTTCTCTTTCGGTGTGTAATCAAGCAGCGAAGTGTTGAATTCATCCGAATGCGTAGCGAAATAGCTGTTCAGTTCTGCGTTACTTATTTGCGCCATCTGGCAATCAACATCCTTACATTGATCCTCTACTTTTATCAGCATCATCACCGCCAGAATAATCATCGTTGCAAACCCCGCAAAAGCCACCGAGTATTTAGGCTTGAAAATGGAATCGGCTATGCGATCAAAGAAAACATTGATAGAAACCATCCAACCGTTAGGCGAAGTTTCTTTTATTTTTTCTTCACTCTTTATCCTTTGCAGGACGGACGATGGAACAGATTGAAAATAAGCAGCGGGTGGAGCCTCCAAGACACTGGTCTTTCCCAACCGCGCCAACTCAGGAGCCACTGAAGATAATTCGGCAGCCACTTCTTCTGCCCGAATTTTTTTCATCATATCCACTGCGAACGACTTGAAATAATCCACCGGAACCTCACCCACCGAACTCTTATCCAACTTGGCCAGTCCGGGAGCTACCTCCTTTAGTTCTTTCAATATCTCTTCACTGCTTTTCATGTGCTTTGTATGACCTTTTCAATTCAAAAAGGTTTAATCCTCTTCGAGAATAATTTTTTCAATTTTCTGTGCTGCATGATGGTAGCTGGCTTTCAACGCACCAACACTAGTGTCGAGTACTTCGCTCATCTGCTCATAGGGCATTTCATCATAATAGCGCAGATTAAAAACCATCTTTTGTTTTTCAGGAAGACTATCAATCGCCCTTTGCAACTTCCGCTGAATATGTTCACCGTCAATATCGCTCGATTCTCCTTTTAAATAACTGGCAGGTGAGTAGCCTCCTTCTTCATCTTCCGAGTCGGAGCCGTCGAAAGCTACGGTTGCTTTTCTTGTCCTGCTATTCAGAAAGGTGATGGTTTCGTTCGTAGCAATGCGATAAATCCAAGTAAAAAGTTGTGAGTCAGCCCGGAAATTCTCTAATGCATTCCATACCTTAACAAAGGTATTTTGCATTACATCGTTCGTGTCATCATGGCTCTTCACCATTCTGCGCACGTGCCAATAAATTTTTTGCTGATAGGCTTCAATAAGAATAGTAAAGGCTCGTTCTTTCCCCGAGCCGGAATGAAACAAATCAAGTATTTCTCGGTCGGTCATATTTTCGTTCGCTTTTCTATTTTTTCCTTAGTAGCACTTTCTTCACCGCATTGATAACATCCGGTGTATCCAAACCATACTTTTTCATTAACTGGTCTGGAGTGCCGCTTTCACCAAAGCTATCATCTACTGCTACATACTCCAGTGGAGTGGGCTGATGACGCGCCAACAAACTGGCCACAGTGCTTCCCAACCCTCCAATCCGGTTATGTTCTTCAGCTACGACAGCGCATTTGGTTTTAGCCACTGAACGTATGACCGCCTCTTCATCTAAAGGTTTAATTGTATGAATATTAATGAGTTCAACCGAAAGCCCTTCTGCTTCTAATTGTTTTGCCGCTTCTACTGCCTTCCAAACCAGATGGCCGGTGGCGAAAATGGTGACATCCTTTCCTTCATTCATCACAATCGGTTTGCCAATTTTGAAACTTCCTTCCGGCATAAAGATAGGCCACACCGGTCTGCCGAAGCGCAGATAAACCGGGCCTACATATTCAGCCGCAGCAATAGTCGCCTCTTTTGTCTGATTATAATCGCAGGGATTTATCACTACCATTCCAGGAAGCATTTGCATCAGGCCGATGTCTTCAAGAATCTGATGTGTGGCACCGTCTTCACCCAGTGTAACCCCCGCGTGTGAAGCGGCGATCTTTACATTCTTACCCGAATACGCAACCGACTGGCGAATCTGGTCATATACCCTACCGGTGGCAAAATTGGCGAACGTTGTCGCGAAAGGAATCTTTCCCCCGATAGTCATTCCGGCGGCAATGCCAATCATGTTTGCCTCCGCCACACCCGTTTGAAAAAAGCGGTGGGGAAATTCTTTGATGAAAGCGTCGAGTTTTAAAGAGCCTACCAAATCAGCGCATAGCGCCACCACGTTGGCATTAGTTCTTCCCAATTCGAGCATACCCGCTCCGAATCCCGAACGAGTGTCCTTATTTCCTGTAGAAACAAAATCTGCTAAGGTCATAGATGTGTTTGATGATGCTAAATTATTCATTGCATTGGTGATTTAGATGCCTTTTAAAGTTTCAAACTTAAACTACCTCCGGAGGTAACCTCAAATTCTTTATCAACGGTGGTGTGAATTGTACGCGCATTCTTTGAACGATAGACCAGACGATATTTGCCCGGCTGAAGTGTTAATGTTTCCTGCCGGTCTTTCAACCGAAGGTCATAAATCTTTTTCATGCGATTGTCTTCCATGATGAAGATACCTCCATAAGCTTCAAAGACTTTGTTGATCGTTAAGATACCCGGAGCCGGAATCAACACCTCCGTAGTTTTACTCTGATCAATCTTAACGTTCTTCACGGTCATCCTCGGCAGAGTCATTACCTCCAGTTCGTAGGTCCCAGTGATATACTTCTCTTTAGAATTGATTCGCTGCACATTCAAGGTTTTCTGTTCGCCGGGATAGTGGACGAGACATTTTATCCGGTCCAAAGCAGCAGTCTTTGAAATATTACCTTGCAAAATACAGTTCAGATAGCCCTGGGGCGCAGAAATATTGATAACCAAATGCTGATTCTTTTTTAGTTCAATATTATCTACCACAATGGGGGGGATAGTATGAATCTGTAATTTGTATTTAAACATGGGCGATAAAACCATCGTATCGGGTAAGCCGCGCGCATTCATGGAATGATAGAAGTTGAATTTCGCAATACCGGATTCAATATCATAGAATGTCATATTCGCTCCGGTCTCCATGGGCTTGCCGTTCTTATCGTTCAGGTTTACCTGTACGGTGGTCTTGGCAATGGCTTCAGAAACAACAGTGGATAGGGTAGTTGTAAATTCTTCAGCACTATTGGTGTTGAACAACTTACCCATACACCTCATACTACTTACCATGTTTGATTGCAATGACATGCCGATGATAAAAGGGCGAAGGATAACGTTGTGCTTCTCAAGAATCATGGTTACCGAGCAGGCATCGCGGTCACAGGCATCTTCACCATCCGTGATGATAATGAGAATATTTTTGGCTGAATAATTGCCGAAATCAAGCGCACTTTTCTCAATGGAATAAACCAGAGGAGTAATTCCTTTGGGCCTGATTTCTTCCACTTTCTTTCTTATCTTTTTTGCTGTATTCGAATCAATCGCAACTTCGAGGCGCGAATCGCGACAGTTCTTCTCGGGTTCGGGACTGAGGTGGCCGAACACCCGCAGACCCATTTCTACATTTGGAATCTTAGAAACGCTGTCCACAATTTCTGTAAGTGCTTTGGTGGCAATCTGCCATTTGGTTCCCCCCTTCCATTCATTTTTCATACTGACCGAAGCGTCAAGCAGAAAAAGAATCCGGGTCCGGTCCTGTGCCTGGAGCGAATCGGACATCATAACCCACGCGGTCAGGAGAACCACGCAGACAATCTGGTATGATTTTATCCCACTCATAGATTCAGTACAACTGTTCTTCCATCTTCAATTACAAAACGCTGATTTTTAGTGGACTCGCTGTCGCGGTTATTCACGGCCTTATATACAATCAGATATTCTCCCGGCTGATACTTCCGTGTGGCAGTTTTATTACTGGCATCAAACTGGTCAATCATTTCCGACATGCCGTTCACCTCTTGATAAACACTGGCTATAATACTTTCTAGAGAGGTGAGATATAATGTACCGTAATTCGATACACTGGATTTGTTTTCAGTAAAGGCAGTCAGGATAATATTCTGAAATGTTTCGGGGTTGGTGAGTATCTCCAATTCATAATTTCCCCGTAGGTATTTACTCTGCCCATTCAAATCCTGTACGTTTAGAATTTCTTTCGGGTTACTCTTTGATCGGACTATTACTTGTGCGTCGTTATTGGCAATAGAAGCGCCGATGCAGTCCACGGTCAAATCTCCGGCGGGTGCATCGAGTGCAATAATATTATGCTTGCCAGGAGTCAGTTCTATACCTTCTTTGCGCACCGGAGGGAACGTATGCAGTTCAATATCATAAACGCCAACCGGATCGAGAAATAAGGTATCAGGATTTCCTTTTTCGTTCAGCGTATGTACAAAATTGTATTCCACTTTGCCGGAGTAATGGTCATATAGCGTGAACGGTATATTCGTTACCGTGGGTTCACCGCTCAGATCTAAAAGATTGACTTGCACGGTGGTGGTATTCAGTGTTTGACGGATAATAACACCCACGGTATTATAAAAAGAGGCCTCATCCTTCGTATCAAAAAAAGTACCTACACAATTAAATTTTTGATAGACCGATGGTTCAACTCCTAATCCTACAATGAATGGTTTGAGTGTGATTTTTTTTTCTACTAAATCTTTGGAAGCAATACAAGGGTCGCCCTCACAATTCTCTTCGCCGTCGGTAATCAGAATCAAGGAGTTCAAACTCTTTTCATCATCGGGAAAATCTTTAGCACCCATCTGGATAGAGTAGGCAATGGGTGACATGCCTTGTGGAGTGATATTTTTCAAAGCCTCCTGAATTTTTGCAGCATTGTTCTTCCCAAATCGGACTAGCAGTTTGCTATCCTTACAGTTTTTTTGCTCCCGAGAACTCTGATAACCAAAAACCCGCACCGCAAATTCAACATTCGGGTTCTGCCTTTCTACCGAATCAATAATTTTCACCAGCAAATCCTTGGCTGATTGAAACTTGGTTTTCTCTCCCCAAGCTTGTTTCATACTACCCGAACCATCCAGAACAAAGAGCACCCGGTTGATGTTTGGTTTGAAAACCTGAGTTTGTTGGGCTTGTTGACAGTTGACGGTTGACAGTTGACAGAAGATTAGCACAAAAACCCAAATGAGTTTTGAGTTGAAAGTTTGAACCTCAAAGTTTATCGTAGAACTCATCTCTCAGTTTCAATGCAATTTGTCCACTAATATTTTTATTGGCTGACAACAATTAGCAAATCTTAATAATCTCCTAGTGTTTCCTCTAATTGTCCCAACGCCTTTGCAAGTTGCTCATTATTGGGCGCCACACCGTGCCATTTGTGATCGCCGATCATAAAGTCAACGCCATAGCCCATTTCTGTGTGCATCAAAATAAATACGGGTTTGCCTTTACCGGTTCGGAGCTGTGCTTCTTTCAAAGTGGCAACCACTGCTTCGATGTTATTTCCTTCTTTCAATTCAACGACATCCCATCCGAAGGTTTCGATTTTGGCTTTGAGATCCCGGTGGCTCAATACATCATCCACATCGCCGTCTATCTGCTTGTTGTTATAATCAATAGTGGCAATCAGGTTATCTACTTTGTTGTGCGGTGCAAACATCAGCGCTTCCCAAATTTGGCCTTCCTGAAATTCTCCATCTCCGTGTAGTGTATAAACCAGCGAATGGTCACCATTCATCTTTTTGCTTAGTGCCGCGCCAATAGCTACGCTCAATCCCTGCCCTAAAGAACCGGATGCGATGCGAACGCCCGGCAGGTGTTCATGGGTGGTAGGATGTCCCTGTAAACGGGTATTGAGTTTGCGGAATGTTGCCAATTCACTTTTATCAAAGTAGCCGGAATGGGCCAAGACACTGTACCATACCGGGCAGATATGACCGTTGGATAGAAAGAAAAGGTCTTCGCCAATGCCATCCATCGCAAATTCCTTGTTTTGTTTCATCCGGCCAAAATAAAGCGCTACCATAAATTCGGTGCAGCCAAGCGAACCGCCCGGATGGCCGGAGGCCGCGCCATTGGTCATGCGAACAATATCCCTGCGAACCTGCGAACAGATTTTCTTCAATTCCTCTGTAGATGCCATGCTGTAATTTTGGGGCTAAAATAGGTATCCGTCATTCTTGGTGTTAAAAAAGTTTCCAACGCAGTGAATCTCTTTGTCAATCAGTATTTGGAAGCAAAGTAAAAAGCACACAAAGAATTTAATTGATGACGAAATTCATTGGTTCTCTGCGAAGGTCTTGGTGGCCAATAGCTTCGTTCGGGTCGTTGAGTTGCTTCGTTCCTATAGTCACGATACGGTTGCTGTAAGTAAAAGAGAAGGAAGTGTGTCGGCTGTTCCGGTCATTCACAGTTTTCTGACAATCAAAGGCATTTCAACTAAAATTGACCATACGCTAGAGTTGCTGAATATAAGACGGTGTTGGATTTTCTATTCAGCATTCAGAATTGAACCACGGGCTGCTTGTTTATTGCCTAAAATTTGATTTTTCATCAAAAAATCCGTAATTATTCAATAAAATCAGTTTTCTATTGATAAAATCAATTTTCTAATGGAAATCTGAGATTTCTAATGGATTTCTCAGATTTCCATTAGAATGGCTAATTTATGACTCAATTGACCATTTTTTTGTTAAAAGTCTATTTATTTATCCATATAGAGCATTATTAGTATTTTGTTATAAAACGTTGAAAATGAAAAGGGCATTTCATTTTCGGGTCCAATGATTTTTATTTAACGGTCCTAAATCAAAAATTATGACAATCATCAGAGCTTATATTAAAAAAGACTTTCGTAGTATTGAGCGTATAGAGAAAGACGAAAAGTAGAAATTGATATAAAAAAAACACTGAAAGAATTTAAAATGGGACTCCATGAAATATATGATACGCTGACAGAGGTATTTAAAATGCCCCTATCATACATTTCCAACTCCACGAAACGAATATATTTCCTGTACTTAGTATCTTCTGGTATAATAGCCTATTACGTCTATTATAAATCGAAGCAGAAAGGTTCGTTTATCAAGTATTTGTTCCCTCTACACATTTGGTTCAGTAAATCGGCATCCGTTGACCTTTTGATGATGTATCTAAACAGTATCATCAAGATATTAGTTATTGGTCCTTATCTTATTTTGGGATCATACATCGCCTTCTTTACAAACGATTATTTACTCGGCTACTTTGGACACGCCTCTTTTAGCCTTGGTAAAGTGCAGACCTTGATCTTTTACACTATCACCCTTACCGTACTAGAAGATTTCACAACCTATATCATTCATCTTCTGATGCATAAAGTTCCCTTTCTATGGGAATTTCATAAAGTACACCATTCTGCCACCAAGTTAATTCCGTTGACTCAATATAGAATTCATCCAATTGAATTAATCATTAACAATGCTAATAGTATCCTGATATTCGGAGTCTCAATGGGAGTATTTGATTACCTATCCAATCATCAAGTGAGCAAAATAATGTTCTTGGGCGTTAATGTTTTTGGGTTCTTATTTATGTTCTTCGGAGCAAATCTTAGACATTCATCGGTCAAATTGAAGTATCCAAACTTCCTGGAAAAATTATTGATAAGTCCTTTTCAACACCAAATTCATCATAGCAATAATCCAAGTCATTATAGCAAAAACCTGGGTTCAAAATTTGCCGTTTGGGACCGGATATTCGGCACCCTTATCTTATCAAAATCAGTCAAGAACATTAAGTTTGGGTTGGGCGAAGACGATTTTAATTACAATACATTCTGGAAAAATATATTTAACCCGTTTGGCAGAATATTTGGGTTAGTTAAATCCTATCTGATCAAGTAATTTAAGCCTTATACCAAACAGACATTGCTGTTTTGGCAAATCGAAAACTCCATAACGGTGCCAACTTAGTCTCTACAATTCATATATGCTCGAGATGTCTTCTCCCTAAAAAAAATCCCGTCGCGCTTTAGCGGACGGGATTCAATATTTTGTTGGATGAGAATGTTTATCCTTCGATGATTACATAAGAACCAATAGCTCCGGGAACAGAACCAGAAATCAAAACGATATTATCTTCCGCCAGCACTTTTACCACTTTCAGATTGAGGGTTTCTATACGGTTACCGCCCATTCTTCCCGCCATACGCATTCCTTTGAATACGTGTGATGGATCGGACGAAGCACCGAGAGAACCCGGAGCGCGCAAACGATCATGTTGACCGTGTGTAGCCATCCCTACCCCAGAAAATCCGTGACGTTTAACAACGCCCTGAAAACCCTTTCCTTTAGAAGTACCAATGACATTTACCAAGTCACCTTCTTCAAATACCGTCACGTTGATTACCTCACCAATGGGTTTTCCAAAATCATAATCACGGAATTCATGAACCTTTCTTTTGGGCGTAGTACCTGCCTTTTTAAAATGGCCTTGAAGTGCCTTTGGAGTATTTTTTTCTTTTCTTTCGTCAAAAGCCACCTGCGTGGCATAATAACCGTCAATATCCTCAGTTTTGATTTGTGTAATCACACAAGGACCAGCTTCAATAACCGAAACTGCCGTTAATTTACCACCGTCATATACGCTGGTCATTCCTACTTTCTTTCCAATAATTCCTTTCATGATATTTGGTTTTAGCGGAACCGTTTGATGCTATCTATAGGCTCATAAATGAATAAATTTCTATTACGTCTTCTTCGGGGATCCAAGAGTGTTATGCCTTGATTTCAACTTCAACACCACTCGGAAGTTCGAGCTTCATCAATGCATCTACCGTCTTGGATGTAGATGAATAAATGTCCAGCAACCTTTTATAAGTACACAACTGGAACTGCTCTTTCGAGTTCGCATTTACGTGTGGCGAACGCAAAACAGTAAATACCTTCCGGTGTGTAGGAAGAGGCACGGGGCCACTAACAATAGCTCCGGTGTTTTTCACCGTCTTTACAATCTTCTCGGCACTTTTGTCAACGAGATTGTGATCGTAACTCTTCAATTTGATTCTGATTCTCTGGCTCATAAAAGAACGTTTTGCCCCCAAACCCCCAAGGGGGCTTAAGGATGTTTAGAATTGGTTTATACTACTTCTATTGTTTAAAAAAATCATTTTTCTTTTTTTACTTTATCTACCTTTAGTCCCCTTCGGGGATTTAGGGGCTTTATTCGCCTACTGCGCTGCTTCTGGTTTTTCCTGAATTCTTGGCAATCACCGTTGATGCTACGTTTTCAGGAGCCGGTTGGAAACTATGGAACTCCATAGTAGAAGTTGCGCGGCCCGAAGTCAACGTTCTTAACTGTGTAACGTATCCGAACATTTCGCTCAAAGGAACTTTTGCTCTTACTACCTGTGCATTTACCTTTGCTTCCATCCCTTCTAGTAAACCTCTTCTTCTATTCAAATCACCTACTACATCACCGGTGTTTTCATCGGGAGTAATAACTTCTACTTTCATAATTGGCTCGAGCAATACCGGTTTGCAGTTTCTTGCCGCTGTTCTGAAAGCTAATTTCGCGCATAACTCAAATGATAATGCATCGGAGTCAACGGCATGGAATGAACCATCAAACAAACGAACCTTCAAACTATCTAACTCATACCCTGCCAATACACCTGTCTTCATTGCTTCCTTAAAACCTTTTTCTACAGGAGCAATAAACTCACGGGGAATGGAGCCTCCAAATACATCATTCACAAACTGCAATCCAACAGTTCCTTCATCGGCAGGTCCTATTTCAATCTTAATATCGGCAAACTTACCACGACCACCCGTTTGCTTTTTGTATTGTTCGCGGTGCTCAATCGTCTTAGTCAAACGCTCTTTATAGGTAACCTGAGGCGCTCCTTGGTTACATTCTACGTTAAACTCTCTGCGCAAGCGGTCAACAAGAATTTCTAAGTGCAACTCATCCATTCCTGCAATAATGGTTTGCCCGGTTTGATCATCAAAAGTCACTTTGAATGTAGGGTTTTCCTCAGCCAATTTGCCGAGAGACATACCCAACTTATCCAAATCTTTCTGTGCCTTGGGCTCAATAGCCAATGAGATAACCGGTTCAGGAAATTTCATGCTTTCAAGAACCACAGGATTCTTTTCTGCACATAGGGTATCACCGGTACGGATATCTTTAAAACCAACGGCCGCAGCAATATCCCCTGCTTCTACTCTCTCTACTGCATTTTGTTTATTAGCATGCATTTGGAACAAACGGGAGATACGTTCTTTCTTTCCGGTGCGGGTATTCAAAATGTATGAACCTGCGTCTAAAGAACCCTGATAAACTCTGAAGTATGCCAAACGGCCTACATAAGGATCCGTCGCAATTTTAAACGCTAATGCACAAAAAGGAGCATCTGTGTCTGGGTGAATCTCCAGTTCTTCTTCGGTGTCTGGATTTGTTCCCTTAATAGTTGGCTTATCCTGTGGTGAAGGAAGAATGGCACAAACTGCATCCAATACCGCCTGCACTCCTTTGTTTTTAAATGCGGAACCGCAATACATCGGAACTACTTTCTGGGCAATCACCGCCTTCCGTACGGCAGCAGTAATCTCTTCAACAGAAATAGAATTGGGATCGGTAAAATATTTTTCCATCAAGTGGTCGTCAAACTCTGCCACCTGCTCCAACATCTTCTCGCGATATAGCTTTACTTCTTCTACTAAATCAGCAGGAACTTCCACTTCTTTCGAAGTCATCCCTTTATCATCTTCACTAAAGATGATTGCTTTATTGGTTATCAAGTCAACCACCCCCTTAAACTTCTCTTCGTTACCAATAGGAATTTGCATTACCATTGGAGTAGAACCCAACATAGTTTGCACTTGCTTAACTACGTTAAAGAAATCTGCACCTGAACGGTCCATTTTGTTTACAAAACCTAAACGGGCTACATTGTAGTTATCAGCCAAACGCCAGTTAGTTTCAGATTGAGGCTCAACACCGTCAACGGCTGAAAACAAAAACACCAGACCATCCAATACGCGCAATGAACGGTTTACCTCTACGGTAAAGTCAACGTGTCCGGGAGTATCAATAATATTAATGTCGTATTTCTTGTCTTTCCAAGTCCAATGGCAACGAGTAGCCGCAGAGGTAATGGTAATACCACGCTCCTGCTCTTGCTCCATCCAGTCCATGGTAGCTCCACCTTCATGCACCTCACCGAGCTTGTAGTTCACACCGGTGTAATACAAAATACGCTCGGTAGTAGTTGTTTTACCGGCGTCAATGTGAGCTGCGATTCCAATATTCCTTGTGTAGCTAAGGTCTTTACCCATTTTTTATCACCCCTCGTTTTTGTTGCTCTAATTCTTTAGAGGAGGGGAATTTATTTTATCGTTACTTAATGAATGACTGTTCGGATTAGAATTTGAAATGCGCGAAAGCCTTGTTGGCTTCAGCCATTTTGTGCGTGTCTTCTTTCTTTTTGAAAGCACCGCCTTCACCTTTTGAGGCAGCTACAATTTCGCTGGCCAATTTATCGGCCATAGACCTGCCGTTCCGGTCACGGCTATACTGAATAATCCATTTCATGGCTACTCCCGCCTTTCTGTCACCACGAACTTCCGTAGGAATCTGAAAGTTAGCTCCACCAATACGGCGAGTCTTCACCTCTACAGAGGGTCCAACATTTTGGAGTGCTTTTTTCCAAACATCCAAAGAATTTTCTTTGGTTCTTTCTTCAATCAGGTCCAAGGCATCATAGAAAATGCCATAAGCCACTGCCTTTTTGCCTTCATACATAATGCGGTTAACAAACTGGGTAACCATCACATCACCAAACTTAGGGTCTGGTTGAACATATCTTTTCGGTGCTCTTTTTTTTCTCATTTCTTCTTACTGAAAAATTATTTGTAATGAACTATTTCTTTTTGGCAGGAACTGCGGCAGCACCGGCTTTGGGTCTCTTGGTTCCGTATTTAGAACGGCTTTGCTTTCTATTTTCTACACCAGCCGTGTCCAATGAACCACGGACGATGTGGTAACGAACACCCGGAAGGTCTTTTACCCGTCCTCCGCGAATCAGCACGATGGAGTGCTCTTGAAGGTTATGCCCTTCACCAGGAATATAAGCAATCACCTCTATCGCATTCGTCAAGCGAACCTTAGCCACCTTGCGAAGTGCAGAGTTAGACTTCTTTGGAGTAGTCGTGTAAACACGGGTACATACCCCTCTTTTCTGTGGACATGAATCCAATGCACGACTCTTCGATTTAGCCCGTATAATCGAGCGCGATTTTCTTACTAATTGCTGTATTGTAGGCATCCGCTTAAAAAATTTTGGACGGCAAAAGTAGATTTATTCTCTGAATTACAAAACAATGACTCAGAATAAATAGCTTGTATTTCTATCAAATGAAAGAATAATAATCTACCTGTACAATTTTGACCCATCTCCGATCTTGTCAGAAGGCCATTTTTCCATTCTCAGGGTCGGGAGATGATTCCATTGTATTGCTTCGATGCAAACATCCCGCGTTTTGCACAAAACACGAACTGTTTTGGTGCAAACGCGGGATGTTTTGGTTTGAACTCGAAGCGTTTTGATGCGAATAGATGGAGTTTTGTTCCGAACATCATCTATTCGCACCAAAATAGATGCCGCTTTGGTGCGAACAGAAACCATCTTCATACAAATACAAATTGAACACATCAAAACGCCAACCGTTTGTGTCAAAACGATATAAAAGTGATTCTTTAATGTGCTATTTAGCCGCGACAGGTTGGAAAATCGTGTATTGATTAGTACATTTAGTCTTTCAAAAGACTCTTTATATACAGGCTATATTCATTGCTCGCATCGTCCATTCTTTCCGGCCACACTGTACCAACGCAGGGATGTTCGCTGTCTGTGAAAGCCACAGACTTAAACCGCACGTGAGGAAGCAATCTATCAAAGTCACAGACCAAGTACGTACGTGCAGATGACTCCAGCAACAATAAAATAAGAGAGGCGTTAAATTTTTTTGGTGAAAAATTTTGTGGGAGAATGAACAAAGCATGGAATACCAATAGTATCACCCGGTAGCCGTAATCTGGGAAGCCATTCAGCCACCTGATTTTAACATTCATTGCTCGAATAATTTGTATGTTTTGATAGCTTTGTGGTTATGAAAAATATCTACTTACTCTTAATGGGATTGTTTGCGGCCCTGACAAATGCAAATGCAAATCAGGGATTTTATTGTAACCATTTTTCAGGCTCTGCCGCCAATCGCGATGCTCAGATTGTAGCCTCACCCGACCATGTGGCGCGCATGGCCAAGTATGATGTAGGCTTCTATTTTCTTGATCTGAATATGCAGCGTACAGCTCCCTACACTATTTCTGGTAACGTGTTGATGCGCACCAAATCACTCGTGAGTAGTTTGGATACTTTCGGTGTGGAACTTTCTGCTTTGTTCACTATTGATTCGGTTCAAGCAGCCCTAAACGGCGGCTCTTTTCAATCGGCCAATTTTGCCCGTATCGCTAGCACAACGGCCATCAATGTCGTACTTCCCTTTACAGCTGCCTTAAATCAAATGGTGGAAGTAAGGGTTTATTACCACGGCAATCCTCAAACATCTACTCTCGGTCCTTCGGGTGGAGCGGTATTTACTCCAACCACTCAATACCCCAATATATTTAATGCATCTCCACCTTATAATGCCTCCACTTGGTTTCCCTGCAAACAAAGCCTGACGGACAAAGCAGACTCCTCTTGGTTTTTTATCACCACTGATACTGCCAATGTGGCGGTCGCTAACGGATTGTTGCAAAACACGGTTCCGGTAGGCTCGAACAAGAATCGTTGGGAATACAAATCCAAATACCCGATTGATTTTTTTCTTATTGCTTTTGTAGTGGGTACTAAATCCGGAATGGCTAAAACCACAGAGTATTTTCACCCAACCGGAAGAACCGATTCTATGGCTGTGAACGGATTCGGAGCAGCAATCAACACCAATACGGCTGTGGATATATTGAGCAAGTTCAGCAGTCTATTAGGCCTGTATCCTTTTTATGATGAAACATTAGGCCTGGCCAGTGTTTACCTAGGCGGCGGAATGGAAAACCAAACCATTATCGCCATGGGAAATATCGGCACAGTGATGGAACATGAGATTATGCACCAGTGGTTTGGTGCTCACGTTACCTGTGCTTCCTACAGAGACCTATGGCTGAACGAGGGCTTTGCCCGTTGGGGCGAGTCGCTTTATAGCGAACTGAGTTCAGCAAATCCGGACTCTGGCAGAATCAAACTTTGTACAGAATATGAAGTAGGCAATCCGCTTTATGGTGCCAACATTGGTACGGTCAATGTCACCAACGCCAATACTTCTATCTTTCACTACGTCAGTGATACGAATAGTGTTAACAGTCTGTATGGTGGCACAGGACGGACCGCTTATTATGAAAAACCGGCGATGATGATTAACTCACTGCGCTTTGAAATAAATAATGATTCAATATTTTTTCTGGGCTTGCGCAATTACTTGTCGCAATATGCGGGAGGCAACGCGCGGGGCAGTGATTTTATAGACGTGATGGAAACTACTACCGGAATGGATTTAACCGACTTCTTTGCGGGTTGGTATTATGGATATGGTTTCCCAACCTTTAATATCAAATGGAATCAGAAGAACGGACAGTTGATGATGGAAGTTACCGAGACGACTTCTTCTACCAACACGCCATTAATCAAAACATCGCTTGAGGTTAAAGTGCTGCGTGCAAATGCCGATACCACTTTAAGGTTCTACATTGGTCAGAATGTTTCTTCCTTTAATATTTCAAGCAGTGATTCTGTTACGGGTTTTGTAGTGGACCCCAACCAGTGGATTGCCAACAAGGCAGGGACTACTACTATGGATACTAGTCTGATAATTTCAGGAATAGAAATATTAAAAGACGGCAGTGCTTCTTTCCACATTTATCCAAATCCAACGAATGGGACGCTTTACATTTCTTCCTCCTTGCCTTCGGGCGAGCCGATGGATGCGGAATTATATAATGCCTTCGGACAGTTGGTACACCGCGAACGGATTTCGAGCAACCGGCAGATGAACTTACCTACATTGCCGCAAGGAATATATCTCCTTCAGATTAATCGGTCGCAACCCATAAAGGTGATGATAATCGAGTGATAGAATGCTATCATATAGATTAACAAAAAAGACCGATATCGAGAGATAGTCGGTCTTTTTTGTTTCGTGATTTTCGAGTTTAAATCTCTATATAATCAGGGATAATTTGATTAGGAGAAGTATTCTTCTAAGCGCTGGATAATATGTTCAGGTTCGGCCATTCGCCCATCACCAACAAGGCCACTAGCCAATTCACCGTGCTCCACTGGAATGAGGATATTTCCGTAACTGTGAAGTAAATCAATATTCCTTTTCACTGCTTTATGCTTCCACATATCAAGATCCATAGCCGGAGCAAAGAACACAGGACATTTCGCCGAAAGATAGGTGGCCAGCAACATATTATCACAAATGCCGGCAGCCATTTTGGCAATAGAGTTTGCCGAAGCAGGAGCCACCAATATGGCATCGGCCCACATCCCCAATTCCACATGATTATTCCAGCTTTGGCTGTCGTCGCTCACACCGGTATAAACTTTCTTTTTGCTCAACACAGAAAACGTAAGTGGAGCTATAAAGTCAGAAGCCGAAGCAGTCATAATGACTTGCACTTCGGCTTCTGATTTGACAAGCAGGCGAGTAAGCGCTGCAGATTTATAAGCTGCTATAGAGCCACATACCCCCAGGAACAATTTTTTTGCCTTTGAGGTAGCTCATCATGTCGTCGTTTAGTTAGATTCGGCAACTACCTCGGCTTCGTCAACTTCGTCTATCGAACGAACCACTAATTCATGGGCTAAATATTCTTTAGTAGCCAGAATGGTAGCATGAGGAAGCTTTTCATAAAACTTGGAAATCTCAATTTGCTCGCGGTTCTCGTGAATCTCTTCTAAGTTGTCCGTATGCGAAGCAAAATCTTCGAGTTTGGCATGTAACTCTTGCTTGATTTCAGAAGCAATTTGATTGGCTCTGTTAGAAATCACATAGATGGATTCATACACGTTGCCCGTTTCTTTTGCCATAGCTTCCAGATTCTGAGTTTCAATCAGGGGACTGGTTTGGCTCATCTTGATTTTCTTCGATTTATCCATTGTTTTTCAGTTTTTTCAGTTGTTCGCTTGACTCATTATATATCCTTTCTGCCTCCTTGATGAAACGGCTTTTGGGAAATTGGTCGACAAAGGTATAATAAGTTTTCAAAGTTTGTTCTAATGCAGGCACTTTCAGAGTACTTTTTCGGGCTTCGCTTAACTCAAAATTGGATTTGAGAACCAAAAAGTAGCCTTTTTCCACCCATTCAGCTATTTTTTCAGCGGTTTTGCTGTCAGCCGCTATATAAGATTTGTGGCGCTCTGCCTCTCGAAAAAAGGACGCGAAATGTTTTTCGCGGTCGGCAAGAGGGGAAATTTCGGCCCATTGAAAGGCACTCTGCACAGCCAGATAATGAGCCTGTTCCTCATATTTTTTTGCCTCCTGCAAAAATTTACTGCTACCAAATTTATATTGAAAGTCGTAATAGTTCTTTATCAGTATATTAAACCGTTCTGCTTTTTTCTCCGGAGTTGAGTTTTGCGCATAACGAAAACCAGATTTGACAATCATAAATGAAACTTTCTCGCTTTCTTGTATATCGGGAAAGTCTTTTAGAATGTTGGTATAACAAGTAGCTGCGGCTTTATAATTGCTGGTCTTAAAATATAGTTCCGCTCCCTGAAGTGCCTTCTTCTCCAGTTTGCGTCGAAGTTCTGCCATTGCAGTATTTGATTCCTCAATAAAATGGCTACCCGGATATGAATTAAGAAACAATTGATAGGCCTCTATTGCCTTAAATGTGTAAGTCTGATCCAAATCAGGTTTCGAGGTCAAGTTCTGCAAGCTTTTAGCTTGCATAAAAAGTGCTTCCTCTGCCTTGTCGCTACTGGAGTATAAGTCGTAATAGTTTTTGAAGTGATAAGCAGAAATCATGTAATCACCCTGCTTGAAATTGGCATTGGCATACATATAGTATAGGTCTTCTGTAGATTGTCTCCCTTTAAGCAAGCCTATCAATTCCTCCATAACCGGGATACACTTTACATACTCCTTCTTATTATACCAGAATATTGCCTTGGCTTTTTTATACTCCAAATCATTGGACTTGAGTACCTTTTCCGGTGTTTCGCAAGCCAAAAGGAAAGCGAAGCAGAAAGCGATAAGTGCAAAAAAGGTAGTACGAAAATTAAATGTGTCGGAGGTGTATTTATTCATAAGAGGCGGGCAAAGATATTCTTTTTGATAGGGCATAAAAGGAGCGCCTTTGGACTGGTTTCTTCTACTATTCTGACTCTCCGCCTATATGTGCAGGGCTTAGCGCAATGCTAGTCTCATTACAATTATCTACTGCGTTTTTTAGTGGGAACTTTCGGAAGACCAATGGTCCGCAACATTTCGTTTGCTTTTTCAACTTTGTCAGGGAACAAAACAACATTGCTGTATTTGTTTAATGCCTTGTCAATCCGCACCACCGGAACTTTCTTTTTGTTTAATTCTTTTATCGTTGTCATAATGCAAAGTTATTGATTTCTCTAAAGGTCCAACTTGTGCCAATCCTTTTTTATCTGGATGGTCCTCCAAGATGTTTGCACACTCTAAAATGAAAAAATGCAAGTAGCCGGAGGCTGCATGCTTGCGGGGTGCAGGCATAGCCTACACCCAGAAGGAGTAGATACAGCCGAGCACTATATTTACTCAAGCGCAAAAGATCATAGTAGTGAAAAAGGCTTGCTACCCGTGATAATATTGGAAGATGTATATGAGCCAAAAAGGTATTGAAAAGTCGGAGACTTTAGCTTATTACAACTTCCAAGTGCGCTACGCTAACACTTGGAAGAACGATGGAGGAAATCCAGATAATGCGCCCCATTTGTTTAACTCATCATAGGTTTTGAACACTTATGGGGCGAGCCTACACCGGGGGTGATATGGATTTTTTTAAATTTATCCTGATTTAAACTTAGATCCCATGGATATAAAAATGCTAAGAGTTGTTGCGGGTACGTTCATGGACAGTTTTGGTATCCGGCAATATTTAAAACCATTAATTTTAATTCTCACCATCATCCTAATCTTTTGGCTGTTGTATTATCGCTTTGACCGGGAACCCTCCATTTGGATTGCCATCGGCGGAACTTTGGTAATCATAGCTGTTCCTCTTGTGTTTGTAATATGGTTGCTTTTATCAAAAAGTCAGAAGATGAGCAATTCGATACCACAACTGATGCATAGCCCCCCGCTTGAAGGGATTTTACATGCACCGGGATTTAAACATAATGCGGAGGGGATATTTGGATTCATTAATGGATATGGATTGAAATTAATTCCTTCTATAGATATTGAAGGAGAAGTCTTTTTGTTTGTCACTACCATCTCACCACCCAAAAGTGATTTTACAAGCGTGTTTATGGTGGATGAAGAGGTTTTTGATGTAAAAGACCATGGAGAGTATTTAGCTATCAGTTCTTTCATGCACAACTACAATAAAAAATATAATTCCGAACAATTGCTGGTGCTACTTCAATCCGTAACGGTAAAATTTAGAGAACTGGGATTGGAGCCGTGGAAATTAGATGGATAGAAATAACTGGAAACGGTAATACCGCATCTGGGCGTAGGCTTAGCCTAAGCCCCGTAAGTATACAGCAATTAGCTGAAAAAAGTAGCCAAAGGCTACCAACTTAAGCGACGTAGGCATAGCCTACGCCGAGAGGGGCTAAATCCCGCGCCAATGCAGCCCGAACACTTATATTAGCCATATACATGGAACACAAATTGATAAAGGTTGAAAACAACGACTCGGATATAACCTATATAATAACCCTTAGCTCCACCGAAGCGCGCGAACAACAGATGATCGACAATTACCTGTTGCTTGAGGCCAATACCCGCGAAACCAAGTTCATAGAAGATTATTGTATGCGCGAATTCAATAAAAAGCAATTTTACCTGATAGATATAGCCCCCGAAATGGATTGTAGTACTATACGGCTGGAATTTAAAAAGAGTGCCTAAAGCGTTTTATTCGTTTCCTGCTGTCGCGCGCGTCTCGCGAGTGTCGGCTTGAATTGCCTCCGGCATTTTAAAGCGCAAGATGCGCCTTGATTCTCACACTCGCACTGGCGCGAGCGTCCGCTCGTGCCAAATCAAAACGGCTATATTTAGTTTATGAGCAGCAAATACAAGTTTGTAAATGATGGGCACCTTTATTTCGTGAGTTTTGCGGTAGTCTATTGGATAGATTTGTTCTCGAGAACCGATTATTGCAAAACCATAATGGAAAGTCTCACTTTTTGCGAAAATAATAAAGGGCTTGAGCTGTATGCTTACTGTATCATGCCAAGCCATATTCATTTGATCATCGGCTCAAGCAAGGAACCTCTGGAAGGTATCATGCGTGATTTTAAAAGCTATACATCGCGAACGCTGAAGGAAGCGATTCACAACCATCCGGGCGAGAGTCGAAAAGAATGGATGCTTTGGATGATGAAACGCGCGGGTGAAAAAAGCGCCCATCACAAGGGCTTTCAATTGTGGCAGGAAGGGAATCATCCTGTTGAACTCAGTACACCTGAAATTACAGAACAGAAACTGCACTATATTCATAATAACCCGGTGGAAGCGGGTTATGTATTTAGTCCGCCCTTAAAAACCACTGAGATATAGACATATCAAGGTTTGGAGTTGAAAAAGAGAGCGTTGGATTGCAAGAAGTGAACGAACTTTGTTGAAAATCTTGCAGATTCCATATGAAGCCGAAAGCCACGAACGAATCCCAACTCAGTTTCTACAGCAGCTTCGAAGAACAACTCAATCATCAGCATCCGTTGTATGTTCTTTCGAACCGTATCAACTGGAAACAGTTTGAAGACGCATTTCTCAAACATTACAGCGACAAGATGGGTCGTCCCGGCAAACCGATTCGCCTGATGGTGGGCTTGCTCATTCTAAAACACGTTCGCAATCTCAGTGATGAAAGCGTAGTGGAGCAATGGAGCGAGAATGTTTATTATCAATATTTCTGCGGAGAAAAGAGTTTTGCCAACGGTTCGCCCTGTGAAGCATCGGAGTTGGTTCACTTCCGCCACCGCATCGGAGCAGAAGGAGTAGAGTTGATTTTAAAAGAAAGTATCCGGGTGAATGGAAAAGACGGAGCGGAAGAGGAAGTGACGATTGACACGACGGTGCAGGAAAAAAACATCACATTTCCCACCGACAGCAAACTGCATCAGAAGATAATTGCCAAATGTCAAAGCATAGCAAACAAAGAAGAAGTGGACTTGCGCCAATCGTATAGTCGCACGGTGAAGAAGCTTCGTTACCTGCTTCGCTTTCATCGCAGCAAACAACAACAAAAGAAAGCACGTAAAGCCACGAAGAAAATAAAAACTATTGCGGGACGATTAGTGCGGGACTTAGAGCGCAAACTCACCACAGAACAATTAGCGGAGTACGCATCCCTGTTTGAACTCTTCAAAAAATATTGGCACAAAAGCGAGGCGACCAACACAAGATCTACAGTTTACATGAGCCGCATGTGCAATGTATGAGCAAAGGGAAAGAACATAAGAAATATGAGTTCGGAAGCAAAGTATCCATAGCCCCGGACACGAAACAGCGGAGTGATTGTAGCAGCACTCAACATTGAAAAGAATGTGTATGACGCACACACGCTGAAACCCACTTTAGCACAATATCAAAAACTACACAACAAAGTTCCGCGAAAGGCCATAGTAGATTTAGGATACAGGGAGTGAGACAAGTCGGCGCAACCCAAATCGTTCAGCCAAGAACACCGCTGATAAAACAAAACGCTTATCAGAAACAAAAGCGAAAAGAAGATTTACAACGAAGAGCAGCCATCGAACCCACTATTGGTCATTTGAAACAAAACTATCGGTTAGGAAGAAACTTTTACAAGGGAATAGTCGGAGACCAAATAAATGTGATGTTAGCAGCGGCAGCTTATAACTTCAAACGAGTCATCAATCAGGTTTTGAAAGGTGATCTTACTTTTTTGTTCGATTTTTTGAATCGCTTATTTACCTTCCCAGTGCACCCAATATCTTTGAATTGATGGAAATGACTTTTTAAGGACTGACTATTTAAACCAGAAGATTGGCGTTTTAGTAGCGCTACAAATTATATGCAACTACCCTCGGAAAAAGAAGTGATTTTGTTAGGGCCCTTCTATCATTAATAGTTGCTCGCTATGTGTGGTGTTGGCATAGCCTACACCCAGAGGGGAATTTATTTATATACCTCAACGCTATTTACCATTCGATTGATAATTCGTTTATAGGATTCAAATTTTGCTATAACTCCTTCTTTGCTCAATCTCCTTGAATCTAGAGAGAAATGCACAGAACCAACACCCCCATTATAAAAGAATGAGTAATTTCTGCTCATTGAATTGATTCTGTCAGCACCATCTGTTTTAAGGTTCTCAAAATAATACTCACTGTAACAGGCAGGTTGATTTGCTACAAATATCCCATCAACTACATCTAAAATTTCAAAGTTATTTAGCAATGGTCTTAATTGTTCAATGTTTTTTCTTTGATTTTTTATACTTAGGGCCTCTTTTTTCTCTTTTAAAGACCCGCTCCGAATTTTCATGGGTTGGAAATTTATTACACAACGAAATTCAGAACGGTCTTCATCAAGAATTGCAAATTTGCGAATAGTTCTTTTTTTGTCACCAGGGGCGCTAATCATGCTCTCGGGATATTTGATGCTTAGGTTTGTTCCAAAAAATTCTTCCTCATCCTCAAAGCTGAATAATTTTGTATAACCGTTCAGCAATTCATAATCCAATTTTAATGCTGCAGTGCTTGTGTCAATCGCACTTTTTTGTTCAGCCTGTTTGGTTCTCTGAATTATTGGCAAACCATTGATGACACTTTTTTTAGATTCCGAATTTGAGTAATTAAAATATACATAACCAAACAACGTCAGATTTACGAAAACTAAAAACCATATTAAGAGTTTACGCTGTTTTAGTTGTGAAATCATACTTATGAGTTTTTCTAAAGCAAATTGAATTACTGCTCCTTGTTTAATTCTGACATATTTGCTGTCTGCTGAAAAAGAGTTTCATATTCCGAAAAATCTTTTTTAAGTTGTGTTTTATTATTGCTCCTCAAACAAAAATTGAGTTGACCATTGCCCCCTTTAAAGTAAAAAATATAGGTGCGGATTGCGGAATATTTAATTTCACTATCTTCGAGATGCTCTAAGAAAATGTCAAAATACTTTGCTCTGAAGTTGCCGATAAACATTTTTCTTCCCTCATCTATAATTTCGTAGCTCTTACTCGTTTTTTTATAAATGTTTTCAATTTGAAAATTAAGTGTTCCGTCAAGAACTTCATCTAATTGAGAACTTGAATAGTTATCTAGTGAATGTCCTTCATTTAGTTCAATTGAATATACAAGCAGATTGCCATTTCTGTCATGTAGTTCTAGACCGGCTTGACATTTAGCATCTTTTTTTACAAAGTATTTTAGCGATTCAGGAAAAGTCGATTTAAACTTGAAACCTAATGATGAAGGGCCTTTAAAATCATAAATCTTAACCTGACCATTTTCCAATTCATTTAAGAGTTTTGAAACTGTTTCATTATCGAACGTAAGAGGTCTATTTACTGCCGTTGTAGTTGCTTCGCTATTTTCAGGCACTTCACTCGTTTGCGCTTGTTCATTTATACCTTTTAAAATTGATGTGCTATTGTTTTCCGTTGGCTTATCATTGCTAGTAGCAATAGCTACTATTATCATAATAAGCACTAAAGCGCAAAGTCCATAAATCAGTATTGTGGTAATGTCTTTTTTCGTTTTAATAGGCTGAATTGGTTTCTCGTGATCAGGTTTAATGATTGGTGGAGATACTATTTGCAGCTTTTTAATATTATGAGAGTTGGTTAATGATTTAATCGGATTGAGGAGACCTGATATTCGGGGGAAATAAAAGACAAAGTTTACATTAGGGTCCGAATTCCATAATTTATTTTGAAACCATGCTTGAATTAAAATGAAAATTATCCATATGCCCCATGTTTCGCTGATTGTCATTTCAGAATCAATATCTTCCGCAATTGCATACGCTAAAACTAGGGTAATTAGGAAGGTAGATATGCTATAAATAATTTTTTGTGTTTGATTCAAAGAAACTGCAAGAGTTTTTTTATTAAACCATTTACCATTTGGAACTGTTGTAGCATCAGTTTTAGAAGTTTTTCCGTCTACTGCTAAAAGTTGTTGTGCCTCATTTGTTAATTTCTCTTCCACAGAATTTAACTCCTGCTTTTCTTCTTTGTTATGAGGGCTGGTTTGCTCAACAGATTCCAAGGTTGAAGAACTTTCCTCGAAATCACCTTCTTTTCTAGAAACAAACCTGAATACATTACCGTTTGGTGTGATTACTTCGGTATCAGGTTCAGCGATCGGTTCATTTTTCAGAATCAAGTTTTTCTTTTCTTCTTCTTTCATATCATCTGATTTTCCAGATATTTCTAACGCTATCCAAGTTAGAATCGGAGTAAAAATCATAGCGCATATCATCCAAATGAGAAAATTCCTACCTAATCTGTCAGCACGGTAACCAATTAGTAAACCGAAAATAAATAGGACAACGATTGTAGAAGGATTCATATCATAAAGTTTTTGTTACTGCTTGTAAATATGGTAGGTTCTTTCTGTTGTTACATTTTTTGCGCGTAAGTGCAAAATACCAAATTGCATTTATTTCGCTTTAGTTGTTCAACATTAAATTGATTTCAGTATAAATAATTTAATCCAGGAATATTATTCTCATCTTTTTCTTCTTACCCTTTTTGTGTGCTATCTTTGATTCATCATCTACCACACCGTGCTCCATTTTTCCAAATCCATCTTTCGGATATAGCCACTTATTTTTCTCGCCTATTTCCGGTCTTTCTTCTATTGATGTTGTTAAATCCAGTTCATCTTTTTCTACTTTCGGACTTGTCGTTGAACTTTCTGAATCTGTTTCATTCTATTCTCTACTGCCAATATTGACTGCTTTATTCTCGTCACCGGTACTGGGGTAGTTAATTTGTTCTTTGCCTTCGCTATCGCTTTTAAATAAAGAATAAAATAAGTTTAAGAGAGCGGTTATTTTGGTTGGTCTGTTGTTCATGGTTAAGCAGTTGGCTGATTGCGCGTCAGCGCAAAATAAAAGGGATGATTCGATTATTTAAAAAAAATAGACGAGCATCATCTCTTTTATTTTGCTGAAGCATAGCCAATGGGCTTCGCCCTTGTTTTTGTCTTTTGTCTTTAAGCGACTACCCTACGCAACCTTGTCAACACAAAAATAGGCATTGCAGCTAACGTTCTAAGGATTTATGAAGGTGGCAAAAAAGGATACTTCATATTTTCTTAAAAACGTAAAACTTAAATTTAAATCACAAATTAAAACAAGAAACACATAGCCGTCACTTTCATAAATCCTTTGTTGTGTGCAGTATTATTAATGTCAGAAGAAGTAGAAATAAAGATTAAGGCAATAGAAATTTTTATAAGATTAATTTCAACTATTTCAAGTCCTATTATGACTGTAGAGGAAATAATAACAGAAGCAAAAAAGATAGAGGAGTATATTACTGCTCATTCTTAAAACCAAGTGCTTCTCTAAGTCCTGGCGTGTTAGCATTAAGGTCAACTAATTTTTCATGTTCACCTTTAATAATATGGAGTCTGTAAAAGACTTGGTTACTTTGATTATAGCTTGAAATGTAGGCAACACTGTCTAAATTAATAGCTTGGTCTTCACCTACTTTTTTACTGATTCTGAAAAAATTTGCCATAGTCTGTAAGTTTTAGTCTGACAAAAGTAATAACAATGCACAATGTGCCTGTAAAAAACAAAATGGAAGAAGGTATTGTAGTTTATGAATATCCAGCAGAAGCAGGAGAAGTCTATATTAGTTCAAATTCAGAAGATTATCAGCAAAAATATAGTCATGAGGAAGTAGTTGCGTCTTATTATGGTCGTCCAAATACCCAACATGAAAATGAGTAAGCTGTCCACCTGTCACCCATATTAACTGTGGAAATTGCTCCGTTGTATGAGTTTCTGGAACACCCATTCTTTCACCTGTATTAAAAGCTAAATGGAAAATAAATACGTTAGAGGCATTGTCTTTAGTAACGTCAATTTTAAACCCATGTGTTATTAATGCTGTATAAAGGTCTTCTGCGCCTTCTTTGGTCTTACAAACCAAAACAAGGATTTTGGCATTTGCATGTTGGACAAAAGCAATTTTAACCCATTGAAAAGCTGTTAATTCGGCTGTCGTCATAAGTAATAGTTTAAGTAATCAAACATAGGTAAAACTAAAATAAAAAAGAGAAAGCTGTGCCTCTAATATTGCACACAACTCATAAATATGCGAAACTTTTAGTTTCGCTTTTCTAAATCAAATTATCTAACGGTGATTTATTTTGCTCAAATATCTTTTGCTTGCGAGCTTAGCTGCCGCGCAGGCGCTACCAAAAATAAAATATTTATAACAGACATTAAGTTGCCTTACCCACACCTAAAATTCGCCACCTCGCTATAATCACCGGCGCCGAGTGAGTTGGAGGCGCGCACGCGGAAGAAATATTCTACACCCGGTTCGAGTTCGTGAACAACGTAGCTATCGTCTTTCGTTCCGTTTTTAGTTTGTTTCCAAACGCCCTTTACCGGGTCGGTGGTATATTCGATATGGTAGTACATCTGTTTTTTGCGCAAGCCTTTCCATAGCAGTTTGATCTTGGCAATACCTGCATATTCTGCCTTCAGGCCTTTCACCTGTCCGGGCAGGGCGGATGGACCCTTGAATTTCTTTTCTTCCAGACCGGCGCTGCGGATGATTTCACGATTGCCTTTGGCTACATCATTTACATAGAACACCATCAGGCGGAACATATCTTTGGCGTCTTCTAATACGTCGTTGCGATAAGCAATTTTTTTATGGTCGCCGCTTTCCGCCGCCTGTATGGCTTTCTCCAGGAGCTTGCACATATTGGTCTGTGCCAGCAGCGATGGAGATGGAAAAAGGAAATTCGGGTTACCGGTCATCGCTTTGATGCATTCGCGCCAGTGCTCCACAAATTGCATCGGCTTGATATTGCGCAACCCGATTTTGGCGGTGTAAAGGGTCAAGATGAAAATGGGTGATGGCCTATTCATAGGTGTTTGTTTTGATTATATAACGCGTTACTAAGATACCTATTTTATCAAACGGTGGCGTAATTTTACTGATTTGTCTTGTTCGATAATGAGCAGGGGCCGGGTCGTGGTTAAGTCAGGTTTTTGGCCGCGCTGTTTTTTGCGGCTAAAACGCAGAAAATCGCTTGTTTTCATCAATTTGACACCAAAACAGGGCAAAACCACTGTTTTCTCAACTGCTAAAACATTTTTAGCGGTTAAGAAAAAGGGTTTAGCGGTCAAGAATTTGGCTTTAGCGGTCAAGAAAAACCCTGTAGCGGTTAAGATTTTGGCTCTAGCGGTTAAGAAAAATGGTGTAGCGGTCAAGAATTTTGCTTTAGCGGTTGGTATGTCGGCTTTAGCGGTCAGGAATGATCGTTTAGCGGTCAAGAAAAATACTGTAGCGGTTGAGAATTTCGCTGTAGCGGTTAAGAACGCCGCCTTAGCGGTTAGGATGTTGGCTTTAGCGGTTAAGATGGAGGATATAGCGGTTGAACAAAGTATATTTTTGGTGACAACGGGTGCAGAAATTTTAAGGCAGCGGCAGAAATTATGATGTCTGATGCCGGAACCCGCCAGACGGGCTGGCAGGTAGGGAAGCCTGGGATAGGTTATTGTAAGAAGCCTACTGATACACTCTTCGGAAAAACTTATTGTAGGCATCTACATCCTTCTCTGAAATCAATACGGAGAAGTTGATGGTGGAGATGGCCGTAATAGCATACTGGTCAGGCTTTAAATCACTGAAAAGCTGGCTTTGAGACTTCACTATGTTGAAGTAACTCATCGTTTCTTCCTTTGTCTTGAATTGCCGTACAGCAAGCAATTTATTCTTGCTGTCAATAATCACTTGCTTGGTCTGAAGCTTTTTAGATTCAAATTGCGTTGAATTGTAAGCATTGACCTTCGCCATCGTACTCATAATAATACTCTGCTGCACCGTCGGGTCTTTAAAATAAATAACAAAGTAGTGCGCCGCATCATCAGAGCGTTTGTAGGGCGATGTAGTATCTTCGGATATCACCAACGGTTCTATATTAGCAGTATCTTTTTTCGTCTCTACTGGTTTTACCTCTTTATTAGAAACTGAATCTGCTTTAGCCTGCGGTTTCGAACCCTCCGCTTTTTGTCGGGCATCATTCAATTGTTTTAATAACGAGGAATCTACCGTGCCCGGCTGGCTGGTTTGCATTGGGGCAAAAACTGTATTAAGAGAATCTCGGCGTGCGGTGTCACGGCTCAAGTCGGCTTGTGGCAGTGCAGATTTATTCAGAAGAGCAAGCAATTCGGTAGCCGCGGATTTGATAGCCGGATCGTTTGCTCGGTTAATGATTTTATTAAGTGCCTGAACATAATCATGCAGTCGGTTTTGTTTTGCTAGAATCAAAGCCTGCAACAGTTGGAATTTATCGCTGAGCGGATTTGGCTTCAAAACCACATCACTCATTTCACACTGATACCAAGCGGAATCAAGTCGGCCACCGGCATAGTTTTCGTAAGCTAATTGGTAATAGTTTTCCGCTGCTTTTCCTTTTTGAGTAGCTTCATTCAAATAATTAGGGTCGCGCAAAACCTTGGCAATAATGCTTTCAGGAAACTCCGTTAAAATCTTACTCTTGTACAACTCCGTTTTACCTTGATCATTCTGTCTTAGCGCAATCAGATATAAGCTGTAATAACTCTCCAACAGCAATTTATTTTTTGGATACTTACTATTGAGGGTTTCAAACATGTCGCTTGCCTTGGGATAATTTTCAAGGCCATCCTTATATATAGTACCAGCGGTATAATACGCTTCAGTAATTTTATCTATCGAGGCGCTAAGTTTTTCGGGGGTAGTTGGAATACTGGCCATCATCTTTTCTTCATCGGTGTTAGCGGTTTCTTTGCCAACCGAGTCTACTGCAACTGTCGCAGAAGTGTCTTTCGTCGCCTGTTCTTCATCAGAGGAAGATGATTTATTCTTTCTTCTCCAATTCTCTTCCAGCTTTCTTTTGCCCCATCTTTTTATAAATTCATTGTACCCAGATGCTCGGGCAGCGGTGTTGTAAAAATACCAACTCAACCCCGGTCCACTACTGGAACTCTGTTTACTATTATCTGGCTGGGTTATCGGCTGTGGAGTGCTTCCTGATTTTGACGCTTCCTCTTTCTCCTTCTTATCCTGTTTTTCCTTTTCTTCTTTATCCAGTGCCCCCTTTACTACCTTCAGCCTTTCTGACTCTGACAAAGATGCTAGATGCTGCAAACTATCTTCCTCGGCTATAATGGCCAATTGCTGAAGCAGGTTGCCGAGCATTTTATTCTTTAAATCAAGTTCATCATATCGGGGATGCGTTTTAGATAAAAAAGCTAAGGTGGAATCATAGTAGAATTTAGCAGAATCATACACCATCTCATCATACTGTATTTCAGCAAGTTGGAGATATGATAACGCTTTCTGGTTGTCGTTACTAATAGAATTGTCTACGGATTGATGAAAGAACTTCGTCGCCTCTTTGCGGTTGTTTTCCGATAGTGAAATCATCGCTAACTCATAATAGATTTGATCCCAATAGTCTTTGTATTTCCCATCTCGTGCCATTTTGGCTAACAAAGAACGGATTTGCGCATTTCCCGCACCACTGCCCCTGCCAAGTTTTGCCATTTTTATTTTGGCATAAAACTCCATGTCATAATTTGGATGGCTTTTCAAAACCAATTTATAGTTGTCAATTGCTTTAGAAGAATTCCCAATGGCTTCATAACATTGTGCCAATGAAAACAAGGGGCGAACCTTGCGCTTTTTTCTTTTCCTGATTTTTTTTGCCTCCAGATAGCTTTCCAATGGTTTAATAGCACCGGCATAATCTTTGGAACTAACTCTCAAATCTGCATCAGCCAAATCTAAGTCCGCGTCATAGTTCTTGTAGAACAAATTGTCTCCGCGAGTATAAGTAACTACACTAGAGGCTTGTTCAAATTTCCGTTCTCGTGTATAAGTCTTTATCAGCCAAATCAAAGCCTCGCTGCGTGCCGGGGTGTGCATGAATAGACTTCGACTGGGACGAACATCTTGTTTTTCTAAAGACTTGGTGCCATCTGGTTTAGTAACTATCTTCACCTGAGCTTTCGGTTTTCTTTTCTTGGCTCTGGCATACTTGCGCACCCTCTTTCCTAAACCTTTCATCACCCGAACGTAGTCTACCCCATCCTTAAACTCCGTAGTAATGTATTTGAAACTACTGCTGGCTTTGTCATAATCACCCTTCAAATAGTTCGCCTGACCAATCATTAGAAAATGATCATCGCTCCAATTTGATGCGCCGTATAATTGAATCGCCAAAGTGCTCCGCTTCACCACATCATCCAAATCTCCTGAGTAGGCTGAAAATTCAGTCGGGTCATTATAGGCATAAACAGAAATTACCGAATCGAAATTGTCTTTATGAGCCTGCTCGGCCAGTTTGAAAACATTGACCAGTTTTTCATTGACATTATACTGGGCATTAAACTTGGAGTTAATATCCAGAAAAGCCTGCTTAGGTTGCAAAGCCTGATTAGTATGAGTGCAAGCATACAATCCAAACAGTAAAACCGAAAAAGAAAATATTGATAGTTTTGGCAGCCTCAATTCAGTAAATAGTTTAGGCGGGATATATAACTCAGAAGCAACAAAATTATTTTGTTTTAGGAGATTAAAAAGTGTATATCCAGCAAATAACGGAACAAAAATACCTCTAATAATCAGTATGGCGTTGAAAATAAGGACCAAAGCCAATAAAAAACTCAGAAACCGATTCCGGTTTGTCATTCTAAATGATGAAACCTTTGAGGAAAAGTTCTCTTTGACTCTTACGAAAAGAAACGTTTGGATATTTCTGAGTGTTTCAACCTTCACGCTAGTCTTTTTGACTTCAGCAGCAATCATATATACTCCACTCAAATACTTTATTCCTGGTTTTGGCGACTATAATTATCGAAGCCAAATTATCCAACTACAATTTAAAACCGACTCGCTGCAAACCGCAATGGAAAGCCGAACAGCCTGGATAGATAATTTGGTCAATATTGCCTCCGGGAATATAGATACAACTCAACCCACTGCTAAAACAGAGCAGAAGGTAGATAAGTCCTCTTTCCATTTATCCGAACCGACTCCAGACGAAACCGATTTGCGTAAACAAGTGGAAAAAGAGGAGAATTACTCTTTAATCTACAACGGTACGCAAAGCAATGTGGTTGTAGAGGAAGTCCGTCAAATGCATGCCATAACACCGGTGGATGGCTTTGTGACCAGCGAATTTGATGCGCAGAAAGAACATTTTGGAATAGACATAGCTACCAAAAATGAAGCACCGGTCAAAGCTATCTTGGATGGAAAGGTGATCTCTGCTGCCTATACAATAGAAACCGGTTATGTTATCGAAGTGCAACACGCTCATAACCTTATATCAATTTATAAGCACAATTCGCGTCTGCTGAAAAAGCCGGGCAATAAAGTAAAGGCCGGAGATGTCATCGCTTTGAGTGGAAGTACCGGAGAATTATCCTCCGGTCCTCATCTTCATTTCGAACTTTGGTACGAGGGCAAAAGCCTAAACCCTAAAGATTATATCTTATTTTAGTGCGCAGTTTCATCGAATTATTCACCTTAAAAAGGTAATTAAATGTTCCATAGCAAGAAAACAGAAGAAGCCAACGGCCTGCTCCGAGTCATGAACCAATTTGGACAAGGAACCGTCATCAGTGGCGATGTTTTGACCGAAGGAGACATCCGTATTGATGGCAAAGTGACTGGAAACGTTACCTCTCGAGGAAAGACCGTAGTCGGTGCTTCGGGGGTTATTGAAGGCAATATAATTTGCCAAAATGCACACATTGACGGCAGAGTAAATGGTACCATAGAAGCAATCGAGATTCTTTTTTTAAGCAAAACCGCCGTGGTGAACGGCGACATTCGCATCAAAAAATTGGTGGTAGAAGAAGGCGCTCGTTTCAATGGTAAGTGCACTATGGGTATGAGCATCGCGCATCAAGACACCGACCAAACCCATGTAGCTCGGCCTAAAATGACAAGTAGCGCCGTTTAACTCTTAATTATTCCTATTACAGCCAGTTGATATTAGTGTCCTCAATACTTTTCATGTAGTTTTACACCACCCAATGGAAGAAGACAAGGAAAAGAAACCGCCGTTAAATAACTACCTCAAATATTCGGGAGTCGGGTTTCAGATTGCCGGAGCCTTAGCATTAGGGGTTTTTATCGGCTATAAACTTGACGAGAAACTAAGAACCGCAGGGCCCTATTTTACCGTAGGGTTTGCGTTGGTTTTCCTGATAGCAGGAATGTATTTAGGCCTGAAAGACTTGGTGAACAAACAGTAATTACTGTGCTACAATCTCTTTAATCGCGCTGACGTAGTCAAATCGCTCTAACAGACCGGTATCGTATTTCCCTGAACGGAACTCCGCATTTTTCATTAAAGCAATATGAAAAGGTATCGTGGTCTTCACTCCTTCAATGATGAATTCATGCATCGCTCTTTCCATTTTCACAATACATTCTTCGCGGCTCTTGGCGCGGCAAATAACCTTCGCTAGTAACGAATCATAGTATGGTGGAACAGAATATCCTGCATAAACGTGGGTATCTACCCGAACCCCATATCCTTTCGGCGTATGTAAGGCTGTTATTTTACCTGGGCTTGGTGCAAAGTTATTCATCGGGTCTTCGGCATTGACACGACACTCAATGGCGTGCATCTTTTCAGGGAAATAAAGCACACCAGAAATCGGCGTTCCTGCGGCAATCAGAATCTGTTCTTTCACCAAATCAAAATCCATCACCTCTTCCGTCACCGGATGCTCTACCTGAATCCGGGTGTTCATTTCCATGAAATAAAAGTTCTTGAACTTATCTACCAGAAACTCCACCGTTCCCACGCTTTCATATTGAATGGCCTTCACGGCCTTCACGGCTGCGGCACCCATTTTCTTCCGCAAAGGTTCATCTACAAATGGCGAAGGAGCTTCCTCTACTAGTTTCTGATGCCTTCTTTGTACCGAGCAATCTCTTTCGCTCAGATGGCAGGCTTCGCCATATTGATCGCCGGCTACCTGGATTTCGATATGGTGTGGCTCTATAATGAACTTCTCCAGATATACCTGATCGTTTCCAAATGAAGCTCCTGCTTCGGTGCGCGCCATGTTATAGGCCTTCTCTAAACCCTTTTCATCCAACACAATTCTCATCCCCTTGCCGCCCCCGCCTGCCGTAGCTTTCAGGATGACCGGATAACCTATTTTCTTGGCAATTTTCTTGGCTTCTGCACAAGTGTCAATCAATCCCTCGCTGCCCGGAATGCAAGGCACTCCGGCCTTTATCATGGTCTCCTTGGCAGTAATTTTATCGCCCATAGCCCGCATCTGCGAAGGCTGAGGACCAATGAATTTGATTTTATACTTGGCGCATAGCTCTGCAAACTCCGCATTCTCGGCCAAAAATCCATAACCCGGATGAATAGCATCTGCATTGGTCAATTCAGCCACCGCCATGATGGCTGCCATATTGAGGTAGGAATCTTTACTGCGCGGGCCGCCAATACAAATAGCTTCATCGGCAAAGCGAACATGGAGGCTGTCGCGATCGGCGGTGGAATAGACCGCCACCGTTTTGATGCTCATCTCTTTACAAGTTCTGATAATCCGCAGGGCAATTTCTCCGCGGTTGGCAATAAGTATCTTTTTGAACATCAACTGAGCATTTAGTTTTAGTAGTTAGTAATTAGATAAATGCTTTGAGCAGTCTAAATACTAAATACCGAAATTCTACCTACGGATTTTAACTTTTCTCTATCAGGAACAATGGCTGGTCATATTCTACGGGGGAGGAATCCTCTATCAGGATTTTGATAATCTTCCCTTCCACGCCATCAAATTCTATCTCATTAAACAGCTTCATTGCTTCGATGATGCAGAGCACGTCGCCGGTTTTCACGTTGTCCCCCACTTTGACAAACACCTCTTTATCTATTCCCGGTTTGCGGTAAAAAGTTCCTACCATCGGAGAACGGAAGGTGAAGTTGTTTTCATTGTTGGCTGCCGGAGCTGCCGCGCTTTCCGTTGCCGGAGTTTGCTGAGCGCCCGGAGTTTGAACGCCCGGAACATTCGTCATCATGGGTTGTTGTTGCATCATGGGCATCTGCGGCTGGGTGTTATACACCACCGTAGATTCGGTGCCCTTGTTTTTGATCGTGACGGTAAAGTCACCTTCACTGATTTTCAGCCCGCTGATATCGGCCTTCTTCACCATCTTAATCAGTTCTTGAATGTCTTTCAGTTCCATAGTTTTGGTTTAAGGGGTTTGATTGTTAAATCGAAAGTAAAAAAAGTTTGCAGTTTATGGTTCACAGTTAAGGGTAAAAGCAACGTTGTATTACTGCTATCTGCGAACCGCCATCCAATAACCTATTTCCCTCTCACGCGCTCTACATATTGGCGGGTGCGCGTATCTACTTTTATCTTTTCGCCCTGCTCAACAAACAGAGGCACGTTCACAATCGCTCCGGTTTCGAGCGTGGCAGGTTTGTAGGCATTCGTGGCAGTATCTCCGCGAACACCCGGTTCGCTATACGTGATTTCAAGCACTACATGTTGCGGCGCTTCGCAACCCAAAATCAGGTTATTTTCTTCGTGAATAATTACTTCGCAGATGTCGCCTTCCTTCATCAGGTCATTATTGTCAATCATCTTGCCATCAATGGTAATTTGGTCGAACGTTTCCTGATCCATAAAGTTGAAACCGTTGGCATCAGCGTATAGAAACTGGTGCGGCTTGCGGATGACGCGAGCGGTAGTGATGTCGTGCCCGGCGGGGAAAGTATGCTCTAGGACTCGTCCGGTGCGAAGGCTTTTCATCCGGCAACGGACGAAAGCGTTTCCTTTTCCGGGTTTCACGTGCTGAAACTCAATGAATTGATAAATGTCGTGGTTGAACTCGATACAAAGTCCGTTTTTGATTTCTGCGGTAGTCGCCATTGGTTAAATTTTGAGGTGGCGAATATAAGCGGGTTAAATCAATTGACAATTATCAATGAACAATTATCAAGGTTCATCGTTTATCGAAACACCTGCGACAACCGGTCCTGTGCCTTAGCGGTCAACTGATACTTCCCCATTCCCTTTCGCACAATCAAGCCCTCCTTCTTTAGTTGATGAACCAACTTAAATACCCCACTCTCGGTCATACCGACCAGATGGCGGATGCTTGCATTCGACCCGTTTTGACCCGAGTGGAAATGGAGCAACAGATGCGCCTTGTTTTTCTTGCCGCTCTTTCTTCCCCTGCTTGAAAAGGTTTCCGCCAGTTTGGTTATATTCTCCTGATTTACCTCTATGGATGGAATGTTTAGCACCGAATCTTGCCCTATTTCTCCATAATTATTAGATATATGGGAAGGAGAGTTAAAATTCTCCCCATATACTTCTGATATTTGGGAAGAAGAGTCACTCTCTTTCCTATCTATCCCCGATATATAGGAAGCAGAGCCAACATCTTTCCCATATACCCCCGTTCTATCGGAAGACGAGATACTCTCCTTCCCATCCAATGAAGTTGTTGGGGAAGAAGTGTTCATTTCCAGCTCATCTTTTTCCAAAAGCAGGATAATAACCTTGCGCAGGCGAGCATTTTCTTTTTTCAACTCTTCTATTTCTGATAAAGACATAGGGCGATTGTTTTATCAAAGATAAAAAAGAGGAAATTATGGAGCCAAAAGCTTTGGCAAATTCTAAATTTGTCAAAGCTACCCATGCTTTATTTATTTTGCCCGCACAAATCGAACACTCGTGGCGAAGAAAAAACCAGTTAAACAATCCATAGCTATCAATCAGCCTTCTGCCGAAGGCGTTTCCAATTCGGCAAATACAAAGTCTTTCGTTCAGTTGCCCGGTTGGTCGCTCTACCTGATTATTTTTCTTTTTTCCATCCTGCTTTATTCCAATACACTTTGGAACCGCTACGCGATTGATGACACCATTGTTTTGACCGATAATAAATTTACCAAAAAAGGTTTTGGTGGAATCAAAGATCATTTCACTCATGATATGTTTGAAGGATTTTTTGGAGAACGCGGAGCGAAGTTGGTGAGCGGTGGACGCTACCGGCCGCTGAGCATGGTGAGCCTGACGATTGAATATGAAATATCGAGGCGGCTAAAAGGAGATAAGCGCGTAACGATTACCGATCAGAACATCATCATGGGCGATGCAGATCCGTATCTGTTTCCGATGTTGGATCACGCGGTGAACATTCTGTTGTTTGGATTGACCTGCCTCCTCTTATATTATCTGCTGCAACAAATCATCCCGAAAAAATATTTCATCTCCTCTCCCATCGGCGCGCTGAGTCTGTCTTTCATCGCCACGCTTTTATATGCCGCTCATCCTATTCATACCGAAGCGGTGGCGAATGTGAAGGGCCGCGACGAGGTGATGTGTATGATGTTCTCGCTCCTATCACTGTTGGCTACGATAAAATATATCAAGACTAAAAATGTGCTGCACTTGGTCTGGGGTATGGGTATTTATTTTGTCGCCTTGATGGCGAAGGAAAATGCCATTACCTTTTTCGCCGTCATTCCGCTCACCTACTACTTCTTTACGCAAGCCAAAGCAAAAGATTATGCACTGACGATGGGGCTATACATCGTACCGGTAGCGGTGTTTCTTTTCTTGCGAAGCCAATTCACACAATCCGGATTGACACAAGACTCGCCGGAGATATTGAACAATCCTTTTCTGCTCGCCACCGGCACACAACGATTCGCCACGGCGGTCTATACTTTTCTGTTGTATTTCAAACTGCTGTTGTTCCCTCATCCGCTGACGCACGATTATTATTTCAACCAGATTCCTTATGTGGATTTGGGAGATATCAAATTCATTTCTTCCTTTCTTATCAATGCGGGCTTGGCGGTTTATGCCTTGAAGAACCTGAAGAAGAAGACCATCGCGGCATTTGCCATCTTGTTCTATTTCATCACCTTCTCCATCGCATCGAATTTGTTGTTCACGGTTGGTGTATTGATGAACGAACGTTTCATCTATATGAGTTCGCTGGGCTTTTCTATCCTGATTGCCTATATGTTGATCCAATCAAAAGAACGATTCAAACTTTCTGCACCGATGGTTTCGGGAATATTGGTGGTGATACTTTCGCTTTATTCTTACAAGACATTTTCGCGCAACTTTGATTGGGAGGATAGCTTCTTCTTGTTCCGTCGCGATGTGGCGCACAGCCCTAACTCGGCGAAGATTCAAACATCGGTAGGCGGCGATTTGACCAAAGCAGCCGATGGGAACATTCAGGATTTGCGCAACCGCGGAATGATCAAAACTATTTTCGCAGACCTCAGTCAAAACACCCTGAACGCGGCAGAACTAAATGCGATTGAAGCCCTTCCCGATTCGTCGGTCCGCAAACTGCTATTGGATTCTTCCATTACGCACCTCAAGGAAGCCATCCGAATTTATCCCACTCACTCCAACGCCTGGCTGCTTTTGGGCAATGCTTTATACAAGCGAAACCACCAACCGGAGGAAGTAATACCGGTTTATGAAAAGGCAGCAGCTTATCGGGTGGGGGGGTATTATGATGCTTCATTTAATCTCGGCATCGTGTTGAACGAAAACAATATGCCTTTGCAGGCCAAGAACCAATTGTTGAAGGCTTATGAAGCAAAACCGGAACAAGCAGAGAGCCGGTATATGCTGGCGCAAGTTTATGCCAAGTTGAATCAGCCGGATTCTGTAGAATATTGGTTGAAAAAAGGAGCCGAAGCGAAACCGATTCAGGCGGTAGATTATTATTTAATCGGCACCGGCTTTGGCAAGGTGGCACATAACATGGCTCTATCCATTCAATATCTGGAGAAGGCCACGCAGATGGATTCGAAGACCGAAGTGTATTGGGAAGATTTAGCGGTGGCCTATGGAATAGGGCAGCGATTTGATGAGGCCATTGCCACCTCGTTGAAATTGATTGAGATCAATCCAAAATATCCGGCAGCCTATTTGAATCTTTCGGTGTCGTACCGAAACAAAGGCGAAACAAAGTTAGCCGATGAATATTTGAAGAAATATGAGGAGATAAAGGCGGAAGGGATGAAGTAATGTGGAATTACTCAATCCGCACTACTGTTTAAATATCCTTCGCACTGCAACTACTTGACCTTTCATGTCAAGCACCTGCAACAAATAAGAACCTGCGGACAGCGCCCGAATATCTATGTCTGTATTTATCTTGAGCGACGATGGGCGACTTACCACACGGCCCTGCAAATCGGTCAACTGCATCTTTAGAGGCTGAGTGAGCAGCATGGTCGAAGAGATGGTGACTACATCCGTCGCGGGATTAGGAAATACTTGGAGCGAAGCAAAAGCATCTGTTTCGGTGATTGCATTGAGACATTCAGCTATGGCGCTGGCGCTATACAACAAGGTATCGGGCAAAATGAAAGAGCCATCTTCTACCTTGGCCGATATCTTCATCCATCCATTGCCGCCGGTGCAATGAGCATCAAAAACACCTTTGAGGAAAATAGAATCGCCCGCCGGAATGAAATCGGTGGTTTTCCCCGTTTCCAACGAATTGTTCACGTTATAGTAGCAAGCTACATTGTCGCACAGACCTATGGACCATTCTGCCGGAATGGAGTCTTCCAACAAACGCCAGACAATCTTTACCGGACTTGCTGAATTGTTATGAAAGTAGATATAGGCATCCAATTCGTCGCCATCATAAGTTACGGTTTTGCTGATGGAGAATGATTTCGCGGGCGAGTAAACATATTGCGCTTGAGCGCGGTTGCTGCCTACAAAAAAGAGGACGATCAAAAGGCTTAAACTGGTTAGTTTCATAAAATGAATTTTTAAAAATCAGTCGCAAATATAGGCGATTCATTTAGCCCATACCTACTTGTATCTGGGGCTTTAATATTTAACATCTACGCTCCTAACCTCTTACAGAAATTTCTACATTCGCCATACTGAATAATCTCTAACTATAAAATAAACATGATTAAAAAACTTCTCTTCGTCTCGGCAATTCTGTTCTTGGGCATGCAGACCGAAGCCCAAACGATCTTAGCCTCTCAGAATTTTTCTTCCGCACTCAGCCCTTGGTCGGCTACCGGCACAGATAAATGGGTTAGAGCTATAGGGGCAATCAGTGCGCCAAGCTATGGTAAGTTCTATTTCCGATCTCCATCGGCAAGCAATGGCTTTGCCGTCGCCTTAGCCGACGGAGTCTCAGGCGGACTGAACACCGAACTTATCTCCCCGGCTATTAATTGCAGCGCGCAAGCGTATGTTGGCTTATCCTTTTATCAATGGGGGCTATTGCAATACCAGAATACGGTTGGTACTGTATCGGTAAGCACGGACAATAGTAACTGGTCAGAAGTGTTCAACATTCAAGATGCCTATACCGGCGCCAACCCGGAACTGATTGAGTTGGATATCTCTTCTTATGCTGCCTATCAGACAACGGTGTTTATCAAATTTACTTACAAAAATACGCTGAGTGAAGTTTTCTGGGCTATTGACGACATCCAGGTTTTGGGTTTGCAGGAATATGATGTGGCTGTTCAAAGCGTGAATACACCAAAACATACCGGACGGCTGAACCAGCCAATCAAGGCTACGGTGCAAAACCGAGGAGGCAAGACTATTTTTGGTCTTACTTTGGGCTATGAAGTGAACGGAACGCTGATTACGGAGACATTTAATAATCTGGGAATGCTTCCTTTTGCCAAGCAGGAATTCACCTTTGCTGCCAAGTACCCGATTACCACAGTAGGCACTTTCAACTTTCAGGTGATTTCGTTCGGGGTTTCTATCGGGGCGGATGCTCACTTGGCAAATGATACGGCTAAAGCAACTATTATTTCATTGAGCCATCTGCCCGACAAAAATGTTTTGCTGGAAGAGTCTACTACGGCCGTCTGCGGATGGTGTCCCGGTGGAACCACTCGAATAAATGACCTGATGCAAACAGAAGGAGATTATGTCATTCCGGTTGCGATGCATGCTGGGTTCGGTACAGATGCCATGACCATTGATGAACACACCACCTTGTCGGATGCTTTTGGAAGTGGCGCACCATACGCAGCTATTGACCGGATTCTTTTCTCTGAAGAGGATGGCATTAATGTGGGCCTTCCCTCTCTCGCCAGTAATTATAATATCTGGAAAGCCAAAGTGCAGTTGCAAAAAAATTATCTACAACCGGTGAGCATTATTGCATCTAATACTTTCACTCCGGGTACCCGACGGTTAAACATAAACGTGAACGCTGTTTTTTATGGTGCGGTGAGTGGTGATTTCAGGATCAACTGCTATGTGGTAGAAGATAGTGTTGTTGGAACCGGTAGCGGGTACAATCAAGTTAGCTATTATAACAGTTCTCCGGCAGATACTACTTTGAATCCCTGGTTCAATAAAGGGAATCCGATGGTAGGGTTTATTCACCGCAATGTAGTGCGCAGTTTTCTAGGTGGTGCTTGGGGCAACGACAGTATCATTCCCGATAGGACAGAAGATGGCGGTTTTTATACTAAAGATTATTCCGTGGTTGTTCCTGCCGGTTGGAATGTGGCGCATTTGAAATTGGTGGCTCTGGTGAGCAATTATAGCAGCGATTATTCATCGGGGTTGAATGAAGTACTTAATTCTGTTGAGATGTCCTTGAATGGTCAGGTAAGTAATAACGCTCCGCAAGCCGTGTACGCAACTGGAATAGATGAACTAAAGGCTTTGGACAAGATGAACATTGCTCCAAACCCGGCCCGCAATATGGTTACCGTTTCTTATCAGTTAGAAAGCGAAAAGAAGATAAGTTATGAGGTCTATAATATGATGGGGCAGATGGTCATTTCTATTCCGGAGGCACGGATGCCTCAAGGGACTATTAACACCACCCTGAATACGGAAAATATGGAAAGCGGTATCTATCTAGTAAGCATAAAAGAAAATGGGGCTTCGCTTCATACAGCCAAATTTATCATCGAGAAATAATCCAACTTGAGTTATTGAAAAAGCCGCTTCAAAATAGGGAGCGGCTTTTTTATTGTTCGAATATGAGCTTCGTGAAAGGTGATTAGACTTCTTCGGAAAATCAGGGTTGATTAATTTCCTCCCTCTACGCTCCCTCCAGAGGGAGACAAATGGACGATTTTCCGAAGAAGTCTATTAAATCATTCCTTCGTCGGCAAAGCTGTAATAACTCTTCTCTCCTACAATCAGATGGTCCAACAAGGAAACATCGAGCAATTTGCCGGCTTCTTTCAGTTTTTTAGTTAGTTCAATATCCGCCTGACTTGGTTTAAGATTTCCGGATGGATGGTTGTGTACAGCAATTATGGAAGAAGCCAATAGCTCCACCGCATGTTTTAAAATTATTTTCAGATCGGCCACCGTACCCGATACTCCGCCCGAGCTGATATGACGATGACTCATCACTCGGTTTGATTTGTTTAGAAAGAGAGCATAGAACTCTTCGTGATGCAGATCAGCTAGTTCAGGATAAATGTATTCAAATGAATCACGGCTGGAGCGGATGATTGGCTTTTCTCTGATCTCGCAAGACTGCCTTCTTCTACCTATTTCCAAAGCGGCCACGACAGTGATGGATTTGGTATCACCTAAACCCTTCTCCAATTTCTTTATATCGGCCACCGTAAGTTTCCCGAGTTCATTCAAATCGCCGTTCACTTTATGGAGCATCTTTTTGGCAATGTCTAAGGCAGAAGAACCCTTTACACCTGTTCGCAGTAAAATGGCAATCAATTCTGCGTCACTGAGCGCCGATTTTCCTTTCAGCAATAACTTCTCCCGTGGACGGTCTTCCTCTGCCCAACTTTTAATAGACAAAAAATCTGCGTTTGTTTCCATAAAGCTAACGTATTAATTAATTCTCCATTTTTCTAAGAGGCTGTTTGGATTTCTGCATAAAAAATGTGTATCGCACAGAGCCACGGAGCATTACGGAGAAAATACCTCAGTGTTCTCCGTGCCTTCGTGCGACATATCAAATTCATAACAAAGTCCGTTGTTCAAATCCAAATAACTTCTAAGTCTGGTGATTCACAAGAGCATTTTAACTGTAAATAGACGGTAGGGTTTATAATTCCTTCTAGGTATTGCTTTTGTAAGGCATTCAGCCAAAACGCATCTGCAATGATTTCTACTCCATAGCCGTTGGAAATTCTTTTCTGCCGGGCTTTACCGTTTATCAACTGTCTATTTAAGGTTAAATATATGCTAGACGCATGGGTCTCAAGACATAGGTAGTAATCGAAACACAATCATCCGTGGCTAAAGCCATACCTCTTTACACCAGCCAATCCGCCATGAATGGCGGTTTATAACATCGTGCTCCCGCATGGTGAAAATACCGCTTTTATCAGATAGCTTTAGCCATGAGGATTGCAAAGACTCCCCGTTTTAAGCTAACAAGCACCCATCTCCAACTAACAGGGACCGAATAGTAGCTAACAGGGACCTGTCTTTAGCTAACAGGTACCGAGTAGCAGCTAACAGGGACCTGTCTTTTGCTAACAGGTACCGAGTAGCAGCTAACAGGCACCTGTCTCTTGCTAACAAGGACCGAGTAGTAGCTAACAGGCACCTATCTCTTGCTAACAGGGACCGAGTTGTAGCGAACAGGCACCTATCTCTTGCTAACAGGGACCGAGTTGTAGCGAACAGGCACCTATCTCTCGCTAACAGGGACCGAGTAGCTACTAACAGGTACCGAGTAGCTGGAGATGGGTACCGAATAGCAATAAGTCGGTCAAAAATGGAAAGAGAAGAGGACAATTTGGCGTGGAACCGGGAGAAACAGCAGAATCTGATACCCACTTACGACTTCTCCTTTTGTAACTTAGATTTTCAGACAACCATGATTGCCGAATTAACTAACCTAGTAAGGAAAAGACGAAGACGGAAAAATGACCTCGTGTCCGCCATATAAGTTTTGCTTGGATCGAATAAACAGCTCTTCTCCCTATTTTAGAATCCAATCTTTAAATCTCCAACTGACTATTTGCGGTTAAACAAAAAAAGGGCTGTCCTTTCGGACAGCCCTTTGAGAAATTAATTGATTGATCTATTATTTCCCTACTGACAGTTTACCAGTTTTGGTTTCGCCATCAGAGTTCAAACGATAGAAGTAAGTTCCGGCAGAAAGTTGAGATACATTGAACTCAGTATGATATTTAAACTGAGCCTCTGCACTGCCTTTGTAAAGTTCAGCTATTTTCTGACCGCTTACATTGTAGATTTCTAAGGTAACTTGCTTTTTAGCATCCTCAAAAGTCAAATCAATGTTCACCATCGAATTCGCTGGATTAGGGAACACAATAACAGAAGATTCGTTCAACTTTGATTCATCAACGATTGCAAGTCCTTGCTCATCGTTTGATGCGCGCAAAGTTCTGCATTTGCTAACAAGCCCTGCATCAATAGTCTGATTGCATTCGCAATTAGTCAAAGTGAAACAACTTGTCTTGCCGTTATTGCAACCTACATCGCTGTCTTTAGAATCATCTGATCCGGCATTCTGAGTAGTAAAGGAATATCCAGAAGGAAGATTGCTGAAACCAATATAGTAACTTCCAGCAGGTAGATTTGTAAACAAATACATGCCCTTACTGTCCGTATATTTGGTAGCTACTACACTATTGTTGCTGCAATTGTAAAGTGTAACTTTTACGTTCTTCACTCCACACTCATTTGCATCCTGTTTGCCATCCTTGTCCTTGTCATCCCAAACGAAGTTACCGACTTGGGCACATGGGTTGTTATACTTCAGACCAGCATCTACAGTCATTTTGCACTCACACTGAGCCAAATTGAAACAATCTGTCTTTCCAGTGGTAGCATTTGGATCGCTATCCTTAGAATCGTCAGACCCGTTGTTCTGAGTAGTAAATGAATAACCAGAAGGTAGGTTGCTGAAACCTACATAATAGCTTCCGGCAGCTAAATCCTTGAACAGATATTTGCCGTTGCCATCAGTATAGTCTGTACCAACAACACTGTTGTCGCTACATTTGTACAAAGTGACTTTTACGTTCTGGATACCGCCTTCGTTGCTATCTTGATAGCCATCTCCATCTGTATCTTTCCAAACATAATCGCCTACTTGAGCACATGGTTTGTTATTTACCAAGCCAGCATCAACTGTCTGATTACATTCGCAAACACCCAAATTAATACAAGCCGTCTTTCCGGTAGTAGTATTAGGATCGCTGTCTTTTGCATCATCCGATCCGGCATCTTGCGTTGTGAAATCATATCCAGCAGGCAGATTGCTGAAACCTACATAGTAGCCTCCGGCAGATAAGCCAGTGAAAAGATACTGACCATTTGAACCAGTTGTCTTTGTAGCAACTACACTGTTGTCGCTGCATTTGTACAAGGTAACTTTTACGCTACATACACCGCCTTCGCCAACATCCTGTTTGCCATTTCTGTTTGTATCATACCATACAAAGTTGCCTAATTGGGCACATTTTGGATCGCAGAACAAACCAGCATCAACTGTCAGATTATTTTCTCCGGCAGCTAAAGTGATACAAGCAGTATTTCCAGTTGTTCCATCAGCATCGCTGTCTTTGGCATCATCACCACCAGCATTCTGCGTAGTGAACATATATCCACCAGGAAGGTTACTGAAACCTACATAGTAGCTTCCGGCAGTCAATCCAGTGAACAGATATTGACCATTTGAACCAGTCATCTGTGTCGCAACCACACTGTTGTCGCTGCATTTGTACAAAGTAACTTTTACGTTTTTCACGCCAACTTCACCTGCATCTTGGATGCCGTTTCTGTTCTTGTCGTTCCAAACAAAGTCACCGATAGAAGCATCGCAAGGACACTGAGTAATTGTTTGGCTACAAGTTGCTGTGTTTCCACAAGCATCTTCTGCATCCCAAACACGAGTAATAACAGTACAACCGTTTTCTTCAACGATACAAGTACTCTTCACCTTGATTTTAATGTCACCACAACCACCAGATGGTTTTGGCTCATCAAAAGGCAAGCTAGGAAGACAAAGTGTTGCTTTGCAGTCCACCATCTTGTTAGCAGAACAAATCAAAGTAAATGGTGTAGTTGATTTTATTACTGTGAAAGTTGAAGAACACTCTTCACGTTGAGTTCCGCAAGCAGTGCTTCCGCTTTCTGCAACAAAAGTAAAGCTGATTTGACCTCCACAAGCCATCTTCTCTGGAAGGGCTGGAAGATCACCAATGTTAGTGGTTGTATTACATCCACCGGTAGCTTTGAATCCTGCTTTCCATGCGTTATATGCATTCAGAATTTGAGCTTCTGAAGGGCAAGATGGCAATTCTACTGGAGTACATTCCACTGACAATTTTTCTGTTTTGCCCACCTCGAAGGTAGAAGTACACTCGTCACGAGCGATACATTTTCCTTGACCATTTTGAGCAATTAAAGTGAAGCTGATTTTACCACCACAAGTGATATCTTCAGGAAGACCTGGAAGATCAGCAATGTTGCTGTAAGGATCGCATCCACCGCTTACACCGAAGTCTGCTTTCCATGCTTCGTAAGCTATCTGAATAGCTTCTTGGCTACTGCAAGCATCCAGTTTAACTGAAGTTGCGCAATGAGCTACTAATTTAGGAGCTTCGCCTACCTTGAAGGTAGAAGTACAACTTTCGCTAGGTAATCCGCAAGAAGTGTTTCCATTTTCTGCAGTTAGCGTAAAGCTAATTTCTCCACCGCAAGCAATACCTGTAGGAAGAGCCGTGATGTCAGCGATGTTGCTGGTTGGGTTACAACCGCCACTTACACCAAATCCTGTTTTCCACGTATTGTATGCTGCTAAGATTTCTCCTTCGGTGCTGCAAGCATCCAAACTAACTGGTGGAGCACATACTACAACCAATTTAGTAGATACACCCACTTTGAAGGTAGAAGTACACTCGTCGCTACCTGGACATCTGTCTAAGGCGTTCTGAGCTGTGAAAGTAAAGCTGATTTCGCCACCGCAAGCGATGTTCGCAGGCAGAGCCGGAATATCAGAAATGTTGGTAGTAGGATTACATCCACCGTTAACACTGAATCCCATTTTCCAAGCATTGTAAGCTGCATGAATGTCAGCATCGTTTGTACAACCAGCAAGATTAACCGGCGGAGAACAAGTAACTACTGGTCTCGCTGTAGTTCCTACTTTGAAGTAAGAAAAACAATTGTCGCTACCAGCGCAATAGCCTTCTCCATTCTGAGCAACAAAAGTAAATCCAATAGAATCACCACAAAGGATGTTTTCAGGAAGTGAAGGAACATCTGCTTTGTTGTTGGTAGCATGACATCCACCTGTTGAACTAAATCCATCAACCCATGTAGCATAAGCAGCAGCAATAGCTTCTTGACTTGTGCAACCAGGAAGGGTTACGGACTGAGAACAAGTAACAACCGGTTTGTCTGTTGTTCCTACTTTGAAGTAAGAGAAACATGCATCACGGTCAGCGCAATAGCCCTGTCCATTTTGTGCTATGTAGTTAAATCCAATTGAGTCGCCACAAAGGATGTTCTCTGGAAGTGCAGGAATATCACCTTTGTTGTCATAAGCATGACATCCACCTGCTGAACTAAATCCACCAGCCCATGTAGCATAAGCAGCAGCAATATCTTCTTGAGTTGTACAACCAGGAAGGTTTACCGACTGAGAACAGGTAACTACCAATTTCTCAGCTACCCCTACTTTGAAGTAAGAGAAACACTCATCACGTCCAGCGCAATAGCCCTGTCCGTTCTGAGCAGTGTAGGTAAATCCGATTGAATCACCACAAGCGATAGTTTCAGGAAGACCAGCACTGTTGTCAGTTGCATGACATCCGGTATTATTAAATGTGAAGCCTGCTTTCCATGTAGCATAAGCAGCGTTTATGTCTTCTTTGCTCATACAAGCATCGAGACTAACTGACTGAGAACAAGTAACAACCGGTTTGTCTGTTGTTCCTACTTTGAAGTAAGAAAAACATTCGTCGCTACCAGCGCAATAGCCGTCTCCGTTCTGAGCAACATAGGTAAATCCGATAGAATCACCACAAAGAATGTTTTCAGGAAGGGAAGGAACATCAGCACTGTTGTCTGTAGCATGACATCCGGTATTATTAAATGTGAAGCCTGCTTTCCATGTAGCATAAGCAGCATTAATCGCTTCTTGAGTGGTGCAACCAGAAAGGTTCACCGACTGAGAACAAGAAACAACTGGCTTGTCTGTTGTTCCTACTTTGAAGTAAGAAAAACATTCGTCGCTACCAGCGCAATAGCCTTCTCCGTTCTGAGCAACATAGGGTGAATCCGATAGAATCACCACAAAGAATGTTTTCAGGAAGTGAAGGAACATCAGCTTTGTTGTCTGTAGCATGACATCCTGTATTATTAAATGTGAAACCTGCTTTCCATGTAGCATAAGCAGCAGCAATAGCTTCTTGAGTTGTGCAACCAGAAAGGTTCACAGACTGAGAACAAGAAACAACTGGCTTGTCTGTTGTTCCTACTTTGAAGTAAGAAAAACATTCGTCGCTACCAGCGCAATAGCCTTCTCCGTTCTGAGCAACATAGGTGAATCCGATAGAATCACCACAAAGAATGTTTTCAGGAAGTGAAGGAACATCAGCTTTGTTGTCTGTAGCATGACATCCGGTATTATTAAATGTGAAACCTGCTTTCCATGTAGCATAAGCAGCAGCAATAGCTTCTTGAGTAGTGCAACCAGAAAGGTTCACCGACTGAGAACAAGAAACAACTGGTTTGTCTGTTGTTCCTACCTTGAAGTAAGAGAAACACACATCACGACCAGCACAATAGCCTTGTCCGTTCTGAGCGATATAGGTAAACCCGATTGAATCACCACAAAGGATGTTTTCAGGAAGTGAAGGAATATCAGCACTATTGTCAAAAGCATGACATCCGGTATTATTAAATGTGAAACCTGCTTTCCATGTAGCATAAGCAGCATCAATAGCTTCTTGAGTTGTGCAACCAGAAAGGTTCACCGACTGAGAACAAGAAACAACTGGGTTTTCTGTTGCTCCTACCTTGAAGTAAGAAAAACACTCGTCACGTCCAGGGCAATAGCCTTGTCCGTTCTGAGCAATGTAGGTAAATCCGATTGAATCACCACAAAGTATAGTTTGTGGAAGTGTAGGTATTTGATCGAGGTTGTCATAAGTATGACATCCGCCATCTTTAGTAAAACCTGCTTTCCATGTAGCATAAGCAGCATCAATAGCTTCTCTAGTTGTGCAACCAGCAAGGCTTACAGACTGAGAACATGAAACGGTCACTTTAGGTGACTCTGGTACAGTAAATGTTGAAGTACATTCTTTAACTGAATCGCAAACAAGGTCTTTTACTTTATAAGTAATAGTAGTATGACCTCCACAATAATTGGGAGCACTAAACTCACTTAAATCTGTCTGAGCTACAGGACTCGTCCCGCCGCTAAAGCCAAATTGATCTTTCCATAAAGCAAATTGCGTATTGATTTCAGCTTGTGTAAGGCATGTAGGCTGATCACTATTTCCCGGACAATTAATAATTATTGGTTTAGATACTGGTTCTTTAATTGTATCGTTCACTGACGCGGTGCACTCGGCAGTTCCTGTCAATGTTAGAATATCAACTGATGCTGTAGTGGTATATATAATACCACCAGCACTTCCTGACAATCCAGGGAAAATGCCCGTTCCATTAGAAGCACCACCAGGTACTATAGAATAAGTAATTGGTTTAAGAGGATCAGAAGTGCCTAAAGCAGTAAGTATTGATTTCTCTCCATAACACAAAATGGGTGTATGGCTAGAAGTAACATCAACATTAAATACAGTTACTGATTTAGAGCAACTGTTTTGCTTTCCACTTTCAATGTTTGTTACAAGTAATGTAAGCAGAAAACCACCCGGACCAGTACCAGGGAATATCACAAGCGTATCTCTGAAACTGTTGGTACCGGGATAATATTTCCCTGTAGCATCAGATCTGATAAATGCGCCGGTAAAATTATCTCCAACAGGTAAATCATAAATCAAAGTTGGATTATTACCACTCTGCGCAATAAGAATGGGAACTAATATGTCTGCGCGCTCGTCAGAACTAGGACGTACGGCACAAGCCTCTAAGTTTCCACCAATGTTACAAGCAGGCGTTTGAGCATTGGAGAATAGCCCCAAGCCCACTAGTAGTATCAGCATCGTAGCAGTCTTCAGACTACTCGACACATCTTTAAAAATATCTGTCCACGGGGGACAATTTGTAATACTTTTTTTCATAGTGTATTGTTTAATTGGTTAGTAAATTAATTGTTAATAACAGAAACTGATTTACTGCAACTACAACTACCACCACTTGAGTTTGTGGTGTTGAGTTCTAAATTGAATCCGTTTGCAGGACCCGATCCAGGGCTAACAACAATCTGTTGTGTTGTGGTCCCGGTAGCAGCATTAAAACTGCGGGCGCCATAAGATTTGATGATAGCACCGGAGGTATTGTTTTGTAATGCATAAGAAAGAACTGTTGAGGCTTCTGTATTAGCAATAACAGCATCAATAACAATGTCGGCTGGTTGAGCCCTGCCGGTAGTAACAGATTCTAATGCTCCAGACAGATTGCAGGAAGGTGTTCCATTTCCACTCTGTGAAAAGGCATTAAAACAAAACGTGAGTAAAAGAAAACTTAGTGCTACAAGGACTTTGGAATAACCTAGCCTTGTTGGTTTACAGCAGGAGGCCGCACTTTTTTCGCGCCCTGCGTGTGTGTAATCATTCATAGTTAATTGGTTTTGTGAACGTTAAAAAAAAATACTTACGAACTGAATCGGTCTGCAACATACGCACAGAACATCATAAAAAACAAGGGGTACCCCCATATTTATTTTTGGAACAGTGCAAATCGGTCATTTTGGGGTTAAAATCATAGAAAATAGTACCAAATGAGATGTTCGTTAAAATGTTTTCTAAGCAAAATCGGAATAAATCATGGAGATAATTACTCCTGCACTGCTATCTTTTCAGCCACCATAGCTCCATTCTGTTGGCGAAACCAGATACCCTTTTTTAGATTTCTCTCCTGCAAAAAGCCCAATGCCTCTTCTCGCGTAGCAGCAGGGCGAATATTTCTTCCTGCATACCAAACCAATTGAGGTTCCGGGTCTTCTATATTGGCGAAAACAACTTCATCGGGCTTTGATTCTTTTTTAATTTGCTCGCCCCATACCTTATAATGAGTATCCGCTCCTGCTTTTTTGAAGAATGAAGGAGGATTTATCAAGTAGAATTGTCCCACCATAAGGAAAACAACCCCGGTAAGCCCCAACTGCATTCTAATCAAAGGGATAGTACCGCTCTTTTTTATCTTGTCATATAGCACGCCCAACAAGACACTGACAAAGAGCGAAGCATATAAAGCTGTAAAATCATGCTCGGAATAATTAAGAAAAACAATGTGGAGCAACAGAATAGGCAGTACAGAAAGCCAGATAAAGCGGTATCCATTCTCGCTGAAAATTATCTTCAATTTTCTTCTGCTGATAGCCAACCAGATAAAAAACAGCACTAATCCATAAACAATAAAATAGTGTAGGGAGTAATTCACTACCAGCGACTTGAAAAGTTTCAGATAGGAAATCAAGAAATGAAACAATCCCTGATCGGTGGGTTCTACGCTGCCACGAATAGCATACCGGTTAATCATTTCCGTCAGATAAGCCATCGAACCATTGATCTGGGAATACTGATAGACTATTAGTTGCAATACAATAAACGTCACGATAACCGTGCTCCAAACTAAAACTCGGAATCCCCTATTAGAACGAACGTGAAGCAGTGAATAGACCAGTACGCCAAAGGCAAAAAACACACCCAGCCAGGAAGTGTAAATCATCAGTCCCAGACAGGTTACATAAAAGAAAATGTATTTCAGCGAAGTAAATCTTTGCCGGATAATCATTTTCAATACGGTATAGACTCCGATAATAAAAAGCAGGTGTACGGCCATGTCGCTCATATACACATTGCTTTGAAACCACATAGTGACCGGCATGAAAATATACATCACAAAAGCCACAATCGCCGACCGGTAAGGATAGCTGCGCGCCCGAGTGAAACTCAACAAGCAAACAATAAAATATACAAACAGGCCACTTAGAAAATGGAATGACAAATTCACAATTTGCAGCGGCAAAACATCTGGTCTGACATGAAGGATTTTAAAAATAGCAAAGGGGAAATAGTAGGCAAAAGGCGGATGCGACACGTAGTAGTAGTTCCCTGCCTGATCTACCATTTTTCCTGAAGCATTCGCATGATTGTTGATGAACTTATCTGCTTCGTTGTTATAAGTCATCACCGGATTGAATCCATATTTTTCAATACCGTTATCATACCAAATCTGCATAATGCGAAGTGAAAGAGCCGTACAGAATTCATGATGCTTCGACAAGGGTCTGTCCAGAAGAGGAACACGAACCAAGACCGAGAGAAGAAAAATGCCGAATAGTAAGGGGAACGTTCTTTTAATAAACTGCATGCCGAATAATTACCGACGAAAATAAAAAAGTCTCTTTGTTTGATTCAAAACCCTTCGTTAGAGTTTAGAAGGGCTTAAACGATTTGATGGACTTAGTGTATCTATAGAGAGGATTTACTTGACCCATTTGAGTCGTAAACTATTTCCCACTACGCTCACACTGCTCATAGCCATGGCGGCACCGGCAATCATCGGGTTCAACAAAAAGCCGGTGAAGGGATAAAGGATTCCGGCGGCAATCGGAATGCCAATGATGTTATAAATAAAAGCCCAAAAAAGATTCTGGTGAATGGTATTCACTGTCTGCTTGGAAAGTTTTATGGCCTCCGGTATTTTACCTAAATCGGAAGAGATGATCGTCATCTTAGCCACCTCCATTGCTACATCGCTTCCCTTACCCATAGAAATGCTTACATCCGCCTGTGCCAGAGCCGTGCTGTCGTTTATTCCATCACCCACCATCGCTACTATTTTCCCTTTGGACTGTAACTGTTGGACAAAGGCCGATTTATCCTGAGGAAGCATTTCTCCTTTATAATGTTGTATGCCTGTTTGTGCTGCAATAGATTTCGCTGTGGCTTCGCTATCTCCAGTGAGCATGTACACCTCGATTTCCGATTGCTTGAGTTGCTCAATCGCTTTCGCTGAGTTTGATTTTATTTTATCTGCTATAGCAATAACCGCCAAGGCCTTGAAGCTATCAGCAAACCAAATAACTGTTTTGGCATCGCGGCTCCATTCCTCTGCTCGATGGAGCAATTTTTCATTTTGCTCAATATGGCTATCCGACAAGAACTTTGCATTTCCTACATAATATACTTCCGGCTCCTATCGTTGCTTTCACTCCTTTTCCGGTCACGCTTTCAAATCGTTTCAAAGGCATTGATTTTCTTTTACCCAGATGATGAACCACCGCTTCAGCAAGTGGGTGTTCAGATTGATTCTCCATACTGTATAGAATGTCAGATAGCTGCTCATCCGAGCTTAACCATTCTACATTTGTAACGGTGGGTTTGCCCTCGGTAATCGTGCCTGTTTTATCCAGCACCACCACATTGACCTTCTTTGCGCGTTCCAAACTTTCCGCATCTTTAATCAAGATTCCTCGCTCTGCTCCTTTCCCGATCCCCACCATAATAGCTGTGGGAGTGGCCAGCCCCAAAGCGCAAGGACAGGCAATGACCAACACAGTGACCAACGCAAGTATTCCTTGAATCAATCCATTTTGCCCTCCGAATATCCACCATCCGGCAAAGGACAACAAGGCGATAAGAATAACTATCGGAACAAAAACTCCGGCTATTTTATCTACCAGTTTCTGAACCGGTGCTTTGCTTCCCTGCGCCTCCTGGACCATCTTGATGATTTGCGCCAGCATGGTCTCTCGGCCTACCTTCTCTGCTCTAAACTGAAAATTTCCTTTTTGGTTGATGGTACCGGCCCATACTCTTTCTCCTAATTTTTTTAATACCGGTACCGGTTCTCCGCTAATCATACTTTCATCCACATAAGATTCGCCGATGGTTACCGCGCCATCCACTGCAATTTTCTCTCCGGGTTTTACCATGATGATATTTCCCACTACTACACTTTCAATGGGTATTTGCGTTTGATTTGAATCATCGCGAACGACCGTGACTGTTTTGGGCTGCAAGCCAATTAGTTTTTTGATTGAGGAGGAGGTATTCCCTTTCGCCTTTTCTTCCAACATCTTACCTAAAAGGATAAAGGCAATAACCACCGCTGCTGCTTCAAAATATACATGTGCCTGCATTCCTTTTTCATTCCAGAAATGAGGGAACAACGTATTGAACATACTGAATAAATAGGCCGTACCCGTGCTAACAGCTACCAGCGTATCCATATTGGCAGACCGATGTTTCGCCTGCTTCCATGCATTGATAAAAAAATCTTTCCCGAACCAAAGCACCACCGGAGTGGTAAGCACCCACATGATATAATTGCCATAAGGCATATCCATAAAGAACATACCAATGACCAGTACCGGTAAGGAAAAAAGAACTGCCCCAATCGTTTTTCTTCTCAGTTCTTGGAAACTCTTTTGATGTATGGCCTCCAGAGTTTCTGCCGCCTTATTGCTTTCCTCAATCAACAAATCATAACCTATGGATTGAACTGCTTTTTGCAATTCAAGTTCACCGATGACTTCCGGTTGGTACTCAACACTCAACGTGGCGTTGGCAAAATTCACGGCCGCATTTACAACCCCTTTTTGCGACTTAATAATACTTTCCACACTGATCGCGCAGGAGGCACAACTCATTTGCAATACCGGAAAAGTTTTTTACTGTGTTTCACGTTTAATGATTAAGCACCTACGGCAGCAACCTTCCATAAGAACGAGGAAACGGAATCGTTTCCCGAATATGTTGCAGGCCGCAAATCCATGCCACTAATCTTTCTAAGCCCAAGCCAAAACCGGCATGAGGGCACATTGCCGAACTTGCGCAAATCCAGATACCATTCAAAAGGCTTCCATAGGAAGTTCGTGTTCTACGATTTTCTTTTCAATCTATCAATATCTGTCTCGCGCTCGCCACCGCCCACTACTTCTCCGTAACCTTCCGGCGCCAACAAATCCACTCCTTTCGCGTAGCCCTTATCTGTTTCATCTTCTTTCATGTAGAAAGCCTTCACCTCTTGCGGCCAGTTATAAACCATCACCGGTTGTCCAAACATTTTTGTCAGCACCGTTTCATCACTTCCACCAAAATCATCACCCCGCTTAAAGTTCCTGGCACTATTCAGCCATAGCGGTATGTTGGCGAGTTTTTCATCTACGTCTTTCTCTTCCTGTTTCAGCTTATCAATTTTCGACTGGTTGAAATTGATTTCTCCTTTCTTCAATTCTCCGCCCGCAATCTTCTGCTCTCTTTCTTCAATCTCTTTTCTGATTCCCGATTTCTGACTTTTCAATTCTCCCTCCTCTCCTTCCAACATCTGCAAAGTTGTTCTACCCTGCACTTCTTTTTCGCCGCGAATGACGCTTACCGCCTCTTCATATTTCATCCGAATAAAAGGCTGCTTCACTTGGTCAAGGAAGGTTGTATCTCGTTCCAGAACGGACAACTCCGTTTTGCATTTCTCCAACACACTGTTTACTACATACTGAATAAACTCTTCAATCAAATCCATATCCATTTTCAAATCATAGAAAGCCATTTCGGGTTCTATCATCCAAAATTCGGAAAGATGTCTTCTTGTCTTTGATTTCTCAGCGCGAAAGGTGGGGCCAAAGGTGTAAATCAAACCCTGTGCCATCGCCATCGCCTCACCGTATAGCTGTCCGGACTGTGAAAGATATGCCGGTTCACCGTAATAATCGGTTTCAAACAAAGTGGAGGTTCCTTCACAGGCATTGCCAGTAAAGATAGGCGCATCCATCTGCACAAACCCTTTGTCTTGAAAGAACCGGTGGATGGAATAAATAATTTCATTGCGCACGCGCATAATTGCCCACTGTCTTTTGGAGCGCAGCCACAAATGGCGTTTGTCCATCAGAAAATCTACCCCGTGTTCTTTGGGTGTGATAGGATAGTCCACCGCTTCAGAAATAATTTGCAGCGAAGTCACCTGCACCTCATAGCCCCCAAATTGCCGCTCGTCTTTCACGACCTTTCCTTTTAAAGAAAGTGAACTTTCCTGTCCCAGTTTTTTGACTGCTTCAAACAAATCATTGCCCACTACATTCAGGTCAATAATACATTGAACAAAACCGGTGCCATCGCGCAGGGTTAAAAACACCAGCCCTTTGCTGTCGCGCTTTTGTGCATTCCAGCCCCGCAATTCAATTTCACTTCCTTCTAACTTTGATATATCTTTGATGTACGCCATATTCTCTTTTTTCGAGTGGGCGAATATAGACACAATTAAAAAATATCAATCAGCCGCCCTCCCGCAATCTCTAAGGGCAATAAATTGGAGCACTATGATTTTCACTGTTTTTCCCCAAAACAGTCATTTCCAGTGATTTTGTACTGGATGAATAAGATTCATCGAAAGAGTTTAGTGGATAGTGATGTTGCTCGCTCAAATTACGACTATCTAAATATTAGACCTCTTCGGTAAATGAAAAGCAAATCTGTGGGCTAAAGCCTCAATCTCATTTCTTGTCAGTAACCCCATATTAAGTATGAGGTTAACACATGCCAAACAACATGGGCTTTATCCTTGAATGACATTTTCCGAAGAAGTCTATTGAACTTACCCACTTAATTATTTAAACTTGCAAAGTGCTGAAACAAGGACTCTATCAGAAACAATTATTAAAACTATCGCCTCAGCAGATTCAACTCATGAAGCTGCTTCTGGTGCCTACCGCCAATTTGGAGCAGCGGATTAAAGAGGAATTGGAAATCAATCCGGCATTAGAAGAGAGTGAGGGTGGGATGGAAGAAGAAGACATCACCCTAGCCGATGAACCAAGCGTTTCGTTGGAGTCGGAAAAAGAAAATGAGGCTGCCGACGAAGAAATAAAGATTGACGATGAGGTGGACATGAGCGAGTATTATGATGAAGATAATGAAGGGGTAGCGGAATATAAAACCGCCGACCCAAGTGCTGTTCACAATCCAGAGGATGAAAAGAAAACTATTCCGACATCGGTAGATTCTTCTTTTCACGAATATCTGGAATCGCAAGTAGGGATGTTGGATTTAGATGAACGGCAAAAACAGATTGCCTTGCAGTTGATCGGCAGCATAGATGATGATGGCTACCTGCGCCGCGAGCTGGATGCTGTGATAGATGATTTAGCTTTTGGTCAAAACATTCAGACCAACGTAGAAGAATTAAATCAGGTGCTGACAGAAATAAAGAAAATGGATCCCCCCGGTGTGGGCGCGCAGACGATTGAAGAGTGTCTATTGCTTCAGTTAATAAGGAAAGAAGATCCCGGCATTTATACAGAGAAAGCGATTTTGATACTCAAAAAACATTTCGATCTTTTTGCCAAAAGACATTTTGAAAAACTACAGGAATTGTATGGTTTGGAGGATGAGCAGATGCGCTGGGTGATAGAAGAAATTACACAACTCAATCCCCGACCAGGAAGTGGCTTTACAGGCGAAACCAATCAAGCGAGGATTACCATCATTCCCGACTATATTTTGAGCAACAGCAGCGGTGAACTACAGGTTTCCCTTCACTCGGGCAATGCGCCTGAGTTACGCATCAGTAACCAATTCAAGGAAATGATTTCTGTTTACGAAAAGTCGAAAGATAAATCAAAGAGCCAGAAAGAAACCATGCAGTTTATCAAACAAAAAATTGAAGCTGCCCGATGGTTTATTGATGCGATTCACACCCGTTATAATACCATGATGCAGGTGATGCAGACTATTTTAGAGTTACAGCACGATTATCTTAGCACGGGCGATGAGACCCAGATAAAACCAATGATTTTAAAAGATATTGCCGACCGGATAAAAATGGATATTTCGACGGTGTCGCGTGTGGTAAGCAGTAAATATATAGAAACTGAATTCGGTACCATCCCGCTCAAATTCTTTTTTAGCGAAGGGGTTTCTACCGACAGCGGCGAAGATGCTTCTACTCGCGAGGTGAAGCGAATTGTGATAAATATAATTTCAGAAGAAGATAAGACGAACCCCATCAGCGATAAGGAATTAACCGATTTGCTGAATCAAAAGGGGTATAACGTGGCGCGAAAAACAGTGGCTAAATACAGGAACAACTACATATTCCGGTAGCTAGGTTGCGAAGAGTTCTTTAAAGCGGAAATAAATTTAGAGACATAAAAACCCCGAACAAAGCCGGGGTTTTCAATTAGATGATGAAATGAGATTTACTTAACCTCTACTTCAGCTCCTGCGTCCTCCAATTTCTTCTTGAGGTCTTCGGCAGTTGCCTTATCTACTTTCTCTTTGATTGGTTTTGGAGCGCCATCAACTAAATCCTTAGCTTCTTTCAAGCCCAGGCCAGTCAAATCTTTAACCAACTTCACCACGTTCAATTTTTGAGCGCCGGCTGCTTTCAGAATTACATCGAATTCTGTCTTTTCAGCCACTGCACCTGCACCGCCACCTGCCGGGCCTGCTACCATTGCAACTGCTGCTGCTGCTGGCTCGATACCGTAATCTGCTTTCAAAATGGTTGCGAGTTCTTGAACGTCTTTTACAGACAAGTTCACTAATTGTTCTGCTAATGTTTTTAAATCTGCCATGTTATCTGTTTTTTATTTTGTTAAACCATATTGTGCTTTCCTGATACGTTCGCCTAAATGTTCTCACACACATCGGTAAACTTATCCTGAAAGAACGACCCCGGTTTCGATTAAAGTTGGAAGCAATTCCGAAAACGGGACGGCAAAAGTAAAATTTCCAACCAGTTATACAAATATTTGTTCGGGACAAAAATAGGGATATGCGTTTCCAATCAATATTCGGGTATAATAATCTGCTTACACCGTTTAAGAATTATTAGCCCGACAGAAGTCGGAACTATCCAAGCAAAAACCAGGGATTCAATGTAAAATGGCAGCACGAAAGTAAATGCTTGGCAAATTATCTGGCTGCTTAAATCTGGTCAGGGACACCTATTTTTATCTGTTTTGATGTAAAAAGAGGCCGTTTGAAGCAAAACAGTTCGCGTTTGCATATAAACGTGAACTGTTTTGGTGCAAACGCGAGCTGTTTTGGTGCGAATAGATCAGGTTTGAGTGCGAACAGCATCTGTCTTGATGCAAACAGATGCTATTTTGGTCCATTTCGAAAGTGTTTTGATGCAGACACGTTCTGTTTGCATCAAAACACTTCAAGTTTGTATCAGATCATCATTGCAGGGGTGTAAAAGCCGGTTAATCAGGTATTAGAACTGTCAGCACTCATCCGCAGATGAGATGGATTCTATCCATTTGGAAGATGTCGGCATACATTTTTGTAGCCAGCATCTTCTTAAAGAACAGAAGCCGCCCTCACTATTACTATGCTCCTCCTTAACTTAACGGCATAGCATTTCAGGATTGAACAAACGCCATCGGATATGAGCTATGTGTGTATGAATCCTTCGGATTCAATACAAGCATCGGATACAAGAAAACCTCCATCTTGAATTATGAAAAGGTCTATTAAACAGTGGCACCCAAGTATTTTGACTATGCCCAGATTACACAAGTAGGAATTTGCGATATTCGTCAATAACTACATGGACTTATTCCTTCGTACATTTCCTTAAAACTAAAGAATTCCGCTCGAATAGGCGGTTTTCATTCAATAAACATGCATTTTTGATGTCAAAACACATGTTTTGCAACATTTTAATAAAAGAATGATTGTGGTTTTTCGTCTAATTCAATAAAATCTGGTGGAATTGTTAAAAATCGAACAGCAACCTGTCTATCTAAGGGCCATGGAATACGGCAAAAAACAACAATAACTGATTGCCCCGCAAATGTTTACAGCCGACCAAGCAATAGGACATAGCTTATGTTTAACTTTATCAATACATATACTGGAATGGGTTTTTAACATAAACTCAGCATTAATTATTGCAAGTTTGTAGTCCGGCACATGTTTAAAGAGACGCAAAGCATGAATTTTTGTAAAACATGAAAGGAAGCTAATAGAATCAGAATTAAAGAACAGAAAAATAAGGAATTATGAAACGGAGACCAAAACTTAGAGTCATTGAAATGAAATTGGGAAGAAATCAGGCAGTCGGTATGGCTGATTTTGAAAACAATAATATCCTAGTTGATCCTCGTCAAAAACCTTACGAGTATCTTAATACTATGGTGCATGAATTGATTCATCACATGGCTCCAACCTGGAGTGAAACGAGAGTTATCTGGTGGGCGGGAAGAATCTCGCGCTTCTTGTGGGTTCATAATTACCGGCAGGTGAAGCAATAGGGAGTTTTCCATTTCTCAATTTTATTTAAGTTTATTGTGGTGTCTGAATAATATTTATATTTGGACATGTTGGTTGCTATTGTGGAGGGCAACGTAACTCAATGGGACAACTGGTTTTTGTTTTAATTTATCTCCGTACAATGATAGGGCGCGCGTGAGAACGGTTTTACTTGCTTCATTTCTTTTAGTGTTATCTGCGAAAGCATTTGCTTTAGGAGAGTCGTTGTCGGGAATGAAGCGCCCCTCTGAAATGCGTTTTACTGAAAACAAAGGGCAGTGGGACGACCAAATACTTTTCCGGGCCAGTGTTCCTAATGGGCACGTTATCTTAGAAAAAAATGGGTTCTACTTTATCCTATATTCCGGAGAGGAGTTATCGCATCTGCACCACCCCAGTCAAACAAAAGAGGCGACGGTTAAAGGTCATGCCTTCAAAGAAACATTTGTCGGTGCAAATCCTCAGGCAGTTTTAAAGGGCAGAAGCGCCTATTCAGATTATGCCAACTTTTATATTGGCAAGGATCCAGCGCATTGGGCATCAGAAGTCAAAATTTATCCTCAAATAAAGTATGAGCAACTGTATCATGGAATTGATTTACTGTTTCAAACCAAAGGGGCAGATTTATTAAAGTATGATCTGATTGTTCATCCGGGTGCTAATGCTTCGCAGATAAAATGGCGGTACGAAGGGGTTGAACAACTGAAATTACGGAAAGGAGAATTATTAATCCGCACTTCGGTGGGCGATATTGTGGAGCAAAAACCATTTGCCTATCAAGAAATTAATGGTGAGAAAAAAGAGGTGCGTTGCTCTTTCTCCTTAGATAGCACCGAGGTGTCTTTTTCTATGCCGGAAGGATATGACGCTCGTTATGACCTTATCATTGACCCCACCATCGAATTTTCTACCTATACCGGTTCTACTTATGATAATTGGGGATATACAGCCACCTATGATTTCGACGGGAACATGTATGTGGGTGGATATGTCAATGGTTTTGGACAGCTTGCTCCGGGATATCCAACTACTTTAGGTGCTTTTCAAGCCACCTGGCAGGGTGGCTCAGGCTCCAATATGGGAAACGGCAATGGCATCGGCTTTGCTTGTGACATGGGCATCTCAAAGTTTTCGAGCAATGGAGCAGCCTTGCTTTATAGCACTTATCTTGGGGGAACTGACAATGAAACGCCGAACTCATTAGTAGTGGACGCGCAGAATAACTTGATTATTTATGGGGTAAGTTATTCTACTGATTTCCCGGTTTCTCCCAATGCTTATAATCCTATCTACGGAGGAGGAGGCGATATTGTAGTGACCAAATTTAATGCAGCAGGAACAGCATTGATCGGCTCCACGTTTATTGGTGGCGCAGGTATTGATGGCATGAACGGAGACCCCGGAGAATTTACTTCAGGGAATTTGAAACGAAACTACGGAGATCAAAATCGCGGAGAAGTGAACGTGGATAAGGCCGATAATATTTATGTAGCTAGTTGTACTTCATCGCCCAATTTTCCTGTTACCGCTGGTGCTTTTCAATCCACTTTAGGAGGTGTGCAGGATGGATGTGCTTTTAAGTTAAATGATAATTGCTCTCAACTTTTATGGAGTAGTTTCATCGGAGGTATTAGTGATGATGCTTGCTATTCACTCGACATTGGACCCAATGGCACACTTTATATTGCTGGCGGAACAATGAGTAATAATTTCCCAACTACTGTCGGGTCTTTAAACGCCACGTACCAGGGCGGAACTTATGATGGATTCGTTGCGCACATTAATAATACGGGAACCCAGCTATTGGCCTCCTCCTACATAGGCACCGTCGGAAATGACCAAGTGTATTTTGTCAAATTAGATGCCCACGGAGATGTATATTTTGTGGGTCAAACCACCGGTCAGTATCCGGTACTCAATGCTCCTTATTCTAACCCGAACAGCGGACAGTTTATCGCCAAGGTTAATTCATCATTAAGCATGGTCAACTATTCAACCGTATTTGGCAATGGAGACGGCCAGCCTAATATTTCTCCAACTGCCTTTCTGGTTGACACCTGCGAAAATGTTTATGTGGCAGGTTGGGGTGCAGGTATAGGCAGTATATTTTCTTCCTACAATCCTACTTTCCAAAATATTATGACCAATATGCCACTAAGTGCCGATGCGATGCAGACGACTACTGATGGTGTTGATTTCTACTTTTTCGTTTTGGGCAAAAACGCTCAAAATATCCTCTATGGCTCCTACTTCGGCGGTGCAGGAAATGGTTTTTCTACCGGTATAGAACACGTGGACGGAGGAACCAGCCGGTTTGATAGCCGAGGAGTTATTTATGAAGCCATCTGCGCGGGCTGCGGAGGAAATTCTATTACTCCCACCACACCGGGGAGTTGGTCGCCTACCAACCGCAGCAGCAATTGCAATGAATTGGGGTTGAAAATTGCTTTCAACCTAGCCGGAACCAGTGTCTCGATACAAGCCTCTCCCCGCGCCACCGGTTGCGTGCCACTCACGGTTCAATTTCAAAGTACGGTGACTAATACTCAATCTATTATCTGGCATTTTGGCGACGGCACCACTTCCACATTGGGAAACCCCGCACATACTTTTACTGATACAGGTACCTATTATGTGATGCTCATCGGCTTTGATCCCAACTCTTGTAACATTACCGATACTGCCCGTTTAATTGTTTGGGTTCGCAATGATTTCTTGTCGGCTGATTTTTCTCCATCGGTCACCATCACTTGCGACAGCAATCATATCGCTCTGTCTTCCTCCGGTTTTTCAACCACCAAATATTCATGGAATATGGGAGACAACACCAACTATACTACACAATCCGTACAACATAAATATACGTCACCCGGCAACTATAATATCCGGTTAATCATCACTGATTCTACCAAATGTAATTTGACGGATACCTTTATCCGACAGGTAACCATTTTACCGACCGTCCGAGCTGATTTTGCTCCAACCTCTTCGCGAGGTTGTATTCCACACACAGCGAGTTTCAACGTTCCTTTTGTTTCTACCGCCTCTTACCAATGGTTTTTTGGCGATGGAACAACGGGAAATACTTCCTCCGTTTCACATACCTATACTACGGTGGATACGTTCCATGTAATGCTGCTTGTGAAAGATGCTTCATCCTGCAACAAAACAGATACCGCCTACGGATTGGTCATTACCATTGATTCATCTACCAATGCCGATTTTCATTTTATACGAACCTTTATCAATTGCGACACGGTACTCATTACTGCCTGGTCTGATTATCAAGGGGAGGATTCGGAGGTATGGGATTTTGGCGACGGAACTCAAATAGCCAACACAGATACGGTATCACATATTTATTCAGTAGCCGGAACATACACCCTCACTCATTTTCTGACAGATTCCAAAATGGCTTGCCATCCAATAGACACATCCAAGATTACGACTAGTCTTAATCCACTGAACATATCCATCTCCATTCAAGATACGAGCGGTTGCTCTCCTTTGAATCTCCGTTTCGCAGGCACATCTGGATTACCAACGACTCAATATTTCTGGCATTTTGGTGATGGAGATTCTGCAAGTGGAAATAATGTTGTGCATCTATATCAGGGTTCCGGTACATTTCAAGTCAAGTTGGTTGCCGTTGATTCAAATACTTGCACCGGGATAGACTCCGTCTTTGCTCTTGTAACACTTGCAAACGATTCAGTAATCGCTGATTTCAAATTAGATATTCTGAATGATTGCGACTCTAACCTAGTGGTTGATTTGACGAACCAAAGTACCAACGCGGCACAATACTTTTGGAACTTTGGCGATGGTACTTCTTCCTCTGCTATGGACGAAAACCATACATATCATTCTCCCGGTTCTTATGCCATTACTCTGCTTGTGGTGGATAACAACCGATGCCATCCCATTGATTCTATGACGAAAACGGTGAGGCTTCTTCCAAATTCCAATGCTGAATTCAACGCGCTGAATGTGTGTGAAGAATATGCTGTTCAGTTTGAAAATCTGAGCAATCCCAACGCACGCTTTATATGGAATTTCGGTGATGCACATACCTCTACTTCCTTCGCTCCTGCTCATTATTATAAACCGTCCGGAGTTTATACCGTTCACTTGATAATAATTGATTCAGCCAGTTGTAATGTAAGAGATACGGCGATTCACAACGTAGAAGTATATCCGCAGCCAAGCGCCGGATTTCTGATTGCAAACGATACTTTCAAATTTGAAACACCCATCCAACTGCGCAACAACAGCATTGACTATGACCACCTTTTGTGGGACATGGGTGATGGCACTTTATTGGAGGACGAAACCGATCCGCTCTACACTTATCAGAAACCCGGTTGGTTCAGCATCTGCCTGATGGCTTCTAATGATGTTTGTATTGACACCCAATGTCGCAACGTTTACATTTCCTATTCGGGAATCATCGGAGTACCCAATGCCTTTTCGCCAAATGGCGATCACATCAATGATTTTGTTCGCGTCGAGGGCCGGGGAATTGTGGAAATGACCTTTCGTATCTTTAATCGCTGGGGTGAAAAGGTTTTTGAAACAAAGGATCAGCACCTAGGCTGGAATGGAGTGTATAAGGGCGCCCTGCAGGAGATGGATACTTATACCTATACTTTGAATGCAACATTGGTTGATGGGCAGTTTGTAACCATGAAAGGGAACATCACTTTATTGAGATGAAGACGAGTTTACAGTTGGCGGTTCACAGTTCACGGATATGGAAGAATCTTTCATACAAATTTGCCTTCTGTTTTTTTATTGTCCTCAACGGTCCATCGTTAACGGTCAAAGCTCAGGACATTCACTTCACTCAATTCTTTACCACGCCTCTCATCCTTAATCCGGCACAAACCGGTTATTACGACGGCAACTATCGAATCGGTTTCAACTTTAAAGCACAATGGCCTTGGGCGGCCCCAAACTCCACTTACAATTACCACACAGAATCACCCTACATTGATTTTTCTTTCGGCGAACGCAAAATTAAAACCGGTTGGATGGGCATTGGGTTACACTTCTTGAATGACGAAGCCGGTGATGGTCGTCTGACTTCTCGTCGGTTTGGATTGAGCTATGCCTATCATCAATCTTTCGACAAGAAACATCGCTACGTTCTTTCGGCCGGCGCTTCGCTGAACTATGTGGTGCGCTCTGTAGATTATGACAAATTCTATTTCAACAATCAGTGGATTGAAGATAACGGCTTTGATCCTTCGGTGAATTCAAACGAACCTTTCACCCATCAGTCTTTCAGTTTCTTTGATGTAAGTGCGGGTTTGCATTTTGGCGCTAGGGTGTCAGAGAAAGTGAAGCTCGGCGGCGGCTTTTCTTTATTACACATTAACCGTCCTAAAAATTCATTTTATGGAGGCAACGTACGTCTGGGCTTCCGCTATCAAGCGAATGTGAGTGCAGACTATCAAATCTCGAATAGCTTTTCTTTAAGTCTTCAGGCCTATTACGGTTATGAAAAGAAATCTTCCGAAATTATGTTCGGCTCTTTAGCAGGATATAGTTTTCAAAGCCGGAAGAATGTAGTGGGCGATCACATGCTATATCTCGGCGCATACTACCGCCTCAAAGATGCCCTAGCTCCGGTGCTGGGCTATCAATATAAATCAACGCGCATCTTGCTGAACTACGATATAACTCTTTCCAAGTTGATGCCCACAGGAAGAGCCAACGGCGGACCGGAACTTTCCATTGTTCACATTGGTAAATGGAATAAAGAATTTAACGGGAAGAAAGTTTATTGCCCCAGAATGTAAACAGCCCCCTAACCCCCAAAGGGGGAATAAAGACACTATAAAATCCAAGAGTAAAACTCATTCGTTATGGGTCACCAGTTCCTCCTTCGGGGGTTAGGGGGCTTACTCGTGGATATCAATCACCGAAGGTGTTGCAAAGGTTGGTTTGGGTTTAATCATCATCGTAACAAATACATAAACTACAGTTGTTCCCGCCATCACTCCACAGAACAACCAATAGTAGGAAGCTCCGTCAAACTGGCTGAAGAACCCGTGATTCTGAATATTGCTATTGATGGAAGATACAAGGTAATTACCCACCGAAACCGTTAACAACCAAAACGCCATCACCGTACTCTTCATACTGAGTGGCGCCTGCGTATAAGCATATTCCAGACCAGTAACGCTTACCATTACTTCTCCAGCGGTTAATATCACATAAGCCAAAATCTGCCAGCCTACATTTGGTTTCAAGCCGGCATCTAACTGCGATTGAATCCAAGCGATGATGACGAAAGACAAACAAGTGAGGAGAAAGCCCATACCAATTTTCCGAAGCGGCGTTACTTTAATTCCCCAATCATTCACCATCGGATAAAGGAAAATAGAAAACACCGGTACGAAAACCAAAATCAAAACGGCGTTGATAGATTGCACCTGCTCAGCCAGCCAGGTTCTTCCCATAAAATTCAAATCGAGTTGCGTCGCTTGTAACACCCACTCACTTCCATTCTGATCATAAAGCGCCCAGAATACCGGAATGAAAGAAAACACAACCAACACCTTCCACACTTCTTTAAATCCATCTATCCTGTCTGCCGGAAACATTCCTTTCACCGAATCCAAAAAGCCCACGTCGCTTTTCTTTTTGCCAAGGTTCAACAAGGCATGAAGATTTACATCCAAGAAAACATTGGTGGGATATAAATAGGAATCAATCAACTTAACAACCAACATCGCTACAATCAACCAGGCACTCAATTGCATTCCCATCACCACGGTTGCTTCCATGCCTTGTTGCCAAAGCAATAAGCGCAACACACCATAAATGCCCAACAATCCCAAGAGTTTCATCGCCAATTTTTTATGTTCCCCGGTAGGTTGAACCATATTATACCGTTTCCTTCCCATCCAGAAAATCACCGTAGCTATCGCCATCAAAACACCCGGAATACCAAAGGCCACCGCAGGGCCGTAGTGTTCTTTGAGATAAGGAATCGTCAACTGCGAGAAGAACGCACCGAAGTTGATGCTGAAATAAAAGATGTCATAAAGTTTTGAAATCAGATTCTTATTAGAGGCATCAAACTGATCGCCCACGTTAGCACTCACACAAGGCTTGATTCCACCCGAACCCAGTGCTATCAAGAAGAGGCCGAACATAAAACCGTTCAGGTTCAATTCAAATAAAGCCAGACACAAATGGCCGATCACATACACGATAGACAACCACAAAATGGTTTTATATTTTCCAATCATCCAGTCGGCCAGCAGACCTCCGAGCACCGAAAACATATAGGCCGCCGAAATAAACATGTGCGTCGTTTCATTCGCCGCGGCGTGCGAGTTGCCGTAATGCACGTAGAAGGTAGTCGCCAAAAAGGTGGTCAGGATGGCCTTCATACCATAAAAGCTAAAGCGCTCTGCTGCCTCGTTGCCGAGTATGTAAGGAGTCGCTTTCGGGAAACGTTTCAGGTCGTTCCAGTATGCCGTGATTTTATTCATGCCAACGAAGAAAAGAAAATTTGAGAATCAACATGGGGAATGAAAGGTATGGACAGTATGCTTCAGCGAATTTGATTCGACCGATTATTTTTTCTGAGTTTCAATTAAAAACTGCACAGCAGTCCTCACTTTTGGAATCTCTTCGGTAGCCAGCTTATAAATCAACGTATAGTCCACGCGAAAATATTCATGCGTCACTACATTTCTAAAGTCAACAATATCCCGCCACGGAATACCGTGTTTAGATTTGGCGAGCGTAGCCGGAGAGATTTTGTTGACCGCCTCACCAATTATTTCCAACACACGCTCTACGGCATATTTCTTTTCATTATTGCGATAGAAAGAATCTTCGCTAACCTCATTCATGATATGCTCCAAGTCCGAAACACAATTCAGAATGTGTTGCAACCGTGCTGAATCACCCGTCCTTTCTTTCATAAATCAGTTGCTTGTCGCGGTGAATAACTTTTTCCAGAGAAGGATCTAACCATTTGAGCGATACCAAATCCACTTCCTTCTGTAGCTTTTCTTTCAACTCCCTCCAAGCGCTGATGTATGTCCAACCAATGGGCTTTGAATAATCCCAATCAACAAGCAAATCTATATCGCTGTCCTCATGGGCATCGCCCCGGGCATAGGAGCCGAAAACATAAGCGCGCAACACTGGTTTATCCAAAAAGAACTGCCGGATAATTTGCCTTTGAGTTTCGTTAAGTTTCATGGAGCGAAGATAATTTTTACATCATGGCTTTGCAAGTAGCCCAAACTCTTGCGAACCGGGGCAGATGAAACTCAACTCCCCTCCACTTTAGGAATTTTCCTATTCCAAATAATATTCAGTATGAGGAAAATAATTACCCACAACCATTTGGATGTATTTGGTTCTTTAAAGTAGGCGGTATAGATGGCAATAGCAATGATAAGAGAGAGGAGTAGAATTCTATATGTAGTAATCCACTTAGGATATGCTTTCAAATAAATATTTTCAATCGCTCTGACACCAATTATCCCAGCGAGCAGTACAATGGCATATAAGATTTCATTTAGGAAATCAGGATTTTGGGTCTTGGAATAATCAAAAATCAAGAAAATAATGACCATGCCAAGCAAAAATAACCAAGGCCACATATTAGCTTTGATAAACTCTTTGAATACGCTCATGTTGTTTCTAATTTTCTTTCCTCCAAAAATAACAATACCTAAAATCTCCCCTCGCATTCTATGATAATTCCAAACGAATCTTTAACTAAATTTTTAGGCAGCAAACTACGTCAGGGGGACGAATTGATTTAGTGATAAAGTTGTTGTCAATTCAAATTCAGAGAGGATTTTACCATTTCTGGCCTGTTCAATGGATAAAAAATCTTCACCAACATAGAACGGAGAGTCGTAAATTGGGAATGAAGGGATTAAAATCAGGAATCAGGTCCTTTAGCTCAGATTCCAAAAACTGTTGTTTTTCTATTTAAGACAGCCCAAAGCAGCAAGTTAATAAGCCCATGAATTTTATGGCCGAAATACTTAAACTTGCTTTTGTAAAGCGCCGTATATGACCAAAAGATATTTTGCTCCGTCCATCATCGTTCTTTTTGCCACTACTTTAACCTTATGGCTAGGTAGTTGCAATAAAGACAGCCCCACAGAACCCTTAGAACCTATTTCCTTGATTTCGCCCGATACTTCTATCCTGCGCCTGTTCGCGGGCGACTCTCTTCCTATTGAAATCAAGTTCACCACCGACCGGCCCATCAATTGGATTAAGGGAATGATGGATATTGATACATTGGGCAACCCCGGCTACTCGGCGACCTACCCGGACATCCTTTTTGACCTTGAATTAGATACGCTGAATCCTCGTGTCAATCGATATACCTATTCGGGCTTGTTTAATGTTCCTTATGATTTACCTCCTTTCAGCACCATTCGCTTTGAGGTTCGTTTTAATGCGGGCAAATCAACCTTCACTGTGGGTCAAAACTATCCTCCGGGAATCATCGAAGAAAATAAACAGTTCAGAATAGATGTGCGATAATTCCAACCTATTCCTATTCAAAAGACTTTCTGATAATAATCACTTCGGCAGGTTCTTAATTTCAATAGCTTTGAGCTGAAAAGAATTTACTATGTCAACATCAAAAGACTTGCATGATTATCGACGCAACTATACCCTGCATGAATTAACCGAAGATAAAATCTCTCCGAACCCCTATGAGCAATTTGGTTGGTGGTTTGAAGATGCTGGAAATGGTGACGTTCTGGAACCCAACGCCATGATTCTTTCTACCGCAACTAAAGAAGGCAAACCCTCTTCGCGGGTAGTTCTTTTGAAATCTTTTGACGAAAACGGGTTTGTGTTCTACACAAATTATCACAGCAAGAAAGGAAGAGATCTCAGCGAAAACAATCAAGCCTCCCTTCTTTTCTTTTGGGAAAAACTGGAGCGCCAGGTTCGAATCGAAGGAACGGTCGAGAAGTTGGAGACTCATTTATCCGAAGAATACTTTGCCTCCCGACCTTATGAAAGCCGTCTGGGTGCTATGGTGTCCGAACAAAGCGAGGAGATTCCTTCTCGCAAATTTTTAGAAGATAAACTAGAAAAATTGAAGCAAGCAGATCATGTTCAGCGCCCTGAGCACTGGGGAGGGTTTGTCCTAAAGCCAAACTATTTTGAATTCTGGCAAGGAAGAGCCAGCCGCTTGCACGACCGGATTGTCTATACTTCAGACCTCGACGAGGCCTGGAAAATTAAACGCCTCTCGCCCTAATAGAAAATGGTTATTGGCAAATAGTTTACCAATAACCATTTCAGGAATAATTAAGCAATTACTCGGATGCCTTTTTCTTGGCGGCAGCTTTTTTTGCCGGCGCCTTCTTTACAGTAGGCTTGTCCTCTTTCGTTGCCTTTGCTTTTGTTGCTTTTGCCTTTTTAGCTTTCGCAGGTGTCGCATCAGTGGCTACCGCCTTTACCCGTTGAGGCCTTGAGTTGCCAAACGATTTTTTAAATCTTTTTCCTTTTGTGGTTCTTTTATCTCCTCTACCCATAATTTGTTTTTTGTTGGTGCGAATGTAAATAATCAATGCACATATTCAAGTAAAATAAAAACCCCGTCGAGAATCTCCTGACGGGGTTTTCAATGAAAAGAAAATAGAACTATTTGTTCACCTTCTTAGCCAACTCAGTACCAGCTTTGAATTTAGCTACCTTCTTTGCCTTGATGTTGATTTCTTTTCCGGTTTGCGGATTGCGGCCTTTGCGGGCTTTGCGCTTCGTAATAGAGAAAGTTCCGAAACCTACCAGCGTTACCTTTCCGCCTTTTGACAGCGTACCGGTTACGTTGCTGATTACTGCATCCAAAGCCTCGTTGGCTTGAACTTTAGTAATCTTTGCATCTTTTGCGATTTTTTCTACGAGTTCACCTTTGTTCATAGTTTTAAGTTTTTGGTTTGATTAATGAAATATTGAGCAGCGAATATAGATGAATCATTTTTTTTGAATCGAACATTCTAGCCTGAAAGTGTTGATAACTCTATGTTTCAACGATTTATCATTTGCCCCCTTTCTATATGATTCCACAGTGCTTGCATCTAAAGTTCTATCTTTACGTTTATAAGTAAAACAGTTCGGATGTTGCGATTCATCATAATGATTCTGATTTCTCTCACCGCAGGTCTTTACCTGCCTTCTTGTAATAGCAACAAGATTGCCTGCCCAACCTACGCAGATAGTTTTCCTGAGAAGAAAGCGAAGCCAAAAACCAAGCCTGATATTCCGAAAGCTACTAAGACTAAAAGTGGCATCCTACCGCCTAATGCCAAGAAGAAGTAATCGGTGGTTAACTGATTTTGCTCCAAACTTTTTCTTTCAGTATTTCATCCAAGTGTCGAAGCAAAGGCTGATGCGTCGCTTCTTTGAGCAAAGGATCGTTATCTAATATTTCTTCTGCCGCATTTCTTGCCGCCTCTAAAATATTTCCATCCTGAACCAGGTCGGCCAGGCGGAGATTGACCACACCACTTTGTTGTGTGCCTTCTATATCGCCGGGACCGCGAAGTTTCAAATCTTCTTCAGCAATCACGAAGCCATCGTTGGTTTGGCAGAGCACAGAAATCCGTCGCCGACTTTCGTTCGTCATTTTCTTGCCGGTCATCAAGATACAGAATGATTGTTCGGCTCCTCTGCCGACTCTTCCTCGCAACTGATGTAGTTGAGCCAGCCCGAATCGTTCGGCATTCTCTATCACCATCACCGAAGCATTAGGAACGTTTACGCCTACCTCAATCACTGTGGTAGCCACCATGATTTGTGTTTTGCCTTTTACAAACTGCTGCATCTCGAAGTCCTTATCAGCCGGTCGCATTTTTCCATGAACAATGCTGATTTGATATTGTGGTTTGGGAAAAGCGCGAGAGATACTTTCATATCCATCCATCAAATGTTTGAGGTCGAGAGCTTCGCTTTCTTCAATCAAAGGATAGACGATATACACCTGCCTGCCCTTGGCAATTTCATCATGGATAAAACCAAACACCCTCAAACGTTGCGCATCGCTGCGATGGACGGTACGCACCGGCTTTCTGCCCGGCGGCAATTCATCAATCACCGAAACATCGAGGTCGCCATAAACCGTCATAGCCAGCGTGCGCGGAATAGGTGTGGCGGTCATCACCAATACATGTGGAGGCAAACTATTTTTCTTCCAGAGGCGCGCGCGTTGCTCTACACCAAAGCGATGTTGTTCATCAATCACCGCCATGCCGAGGTTTTTAAAAATCACTGCATCTTCTATCAAAGCATGTGTACCGATGAGGATGTGAATTTTCCCTTCCGCCAGATTTTCAAGAATATACTTGCGAGCTTTGCTTTTCACATTGCCGGTCAGCAGTGCTACTTCCACTCCCATACCGGCCAGCATCTGCACCATGTTTTCATAATGTTGATTCGCCAGAATTTCTGTCGGTGCCATCAGGCAAGATTGAAAACCATTATCCAAGGCCATCAACATCACGAGCAAAGCCACCACCGTTTTTCCGCTGCCCACGTCGCCTTGCAGCAAACGGTTCATCTGTTTTCCGGTGAGGGTGTCTTTGCGAATTTCTTTCACCACTCTTTTTTGCGCACCGGTCAACTCGAATGGCAAATGCCCTTTGTAGAATTGATCGAAGTAATGGTCAATCTTTTCAAAAACAAATCCCGTGCTGATTTCTTTTCGTTGATGTTTAGATTTCAGCATCTGCAATTGCAACAAAAACAGTTCTTCAAATTTCAACCGACGAACGGCTTCATGAAGTACTTGTTCGTTTTTCGGAAAATGAATATTCATCATGGCATCGAAGCGCGGCATCATCCGGTAGCGCTGCAATAATTCATTCGGAAGAATTTCGGGAAGGTCGTTCCCTTTCAATTGTTCGGTGAGGGTTTGCATCAGTCTTTGCAGACCGCGCGAATCGAGTCCCCGCTTCTTCATTTTTTCGGTGGAAGAATAAACGGGTTGCAGTCCCTTGCCTTCTGTTTTTATTTCCTCCGTAAAAATTTCTACCTCTGGATGCGGCATGTTGTATTCGCCATTGAAAAGATGCGGTTTGCCAAACACCAGATACTCTTCTTTTACCTTGAGTGTTTTCATAATCCAATCAATGCTTTGAAACCAAACCAATTCAATATGGCAGGTGGCATCGTGAAAAGAAGCGATGAGTCTTCGCTGGCGTTTTTCACCCAACAGTTTGAAACCGCTGATGGTTCCTTTCAACTGGATGTATTGCGTATTGGGATTGATCTCTTTTATCTGATGAATAATACTTCGATCCACATAGCGGAAGGGATAATGCGACAGCAAATCGCCGAAGGTTTGCACTTCAAATTCTTTTCGCAGCAATTCGCCGCGTTGCGGACCAACGCCTTTCAAATATTCGATAGGTGATTGAAGTAATGATTTCATTCGCGGGAACGAATTTAGAGTCTTAAACTTTTACAACTTTTAAAAAGTTGTCAAAGTCTATTTCATCCTTCATAAATCGGAGTTTTGGTTCGATTCATCACCTTGATAAAATAGGGATTGCGAAGTTGCTTCTCCGTAATAATATCCACCGGACGATTCAACAACTCAGGCAACTTTTCATCCAGTGACCAGTACAAGTCGCCGTATTCAATGGGGTCTAAATCATCCTGAAAGGCAATGAGCAAATCCACATCGCTTTCCGGATTAAATCGGTCCGTACATACTGAGCCAAAGGCATAAGCCCGCTTCACCTTATGATTGCGCAACAAGCTTATCAGCAGGGGCAATTTGTTTGCTATACTCTTATGAATCATACTGCGAATATATGGAAAAGCCAAAGCGGAGGTTTTACAAATTCCCCTCCCCATCCGTTTTCTCCCAGGCTTCGCGAATCATGGCTTCGGCGCTGCTTGAAATAAGGAACTGCTGCCAGCCGTTGCGGACAATCAATCCTCTTTTTTTGAGCGAGGCAACGAACTTGGCCGTGCCGTATCGCGAAAGTCCGGTGAGCTTTTGCAGTTCGGAATGGTCGCCGCTTTTTTTGTTGTGGAAGTGAATCAGGAGTTTAGCCGCATTGCGAATTGCGCCATGCCGTATCTTATTAAATCCTTTGCCCTTCAAAATACTGTATAGTGCCGAAATCATTTTCGGAGAAGGCTCGATTAAAGTGGGAAGTGGCTTTGTAAGGTTGGGATTGCCCATGTAAGTTTCGGCGAGTGGCTTTGTAACGCTGAGATTGCCCATGTGAGTTTCGGCAAGTGGCTTAGTAACGTCATGATTGCCTATGTAAGTATTTGCATGTACCATCTCCATGTCTCGAAACGGCTTTCCTGTTTTTGCATCTACCATCTCTTCGTTCGGAAGTGGCTTCCCTGTTTCTGCATGTACCATCCCTTCGTCCGGTAGCCGCTCCCCTGTTTTTGCATGGGCGATCTCCACGTTCAGAAGCTCATTGTATTTAAGCAGAGCGGTAATAACTGCGTTTAGTCGGGCTATCTCGTTTCTATAATAGGCTATCTCTTCCTCCTGCATGGGCATTATTTTATTGTAAATGTATAAAATTGTTTTGGGAATGACCAAGAAGAACCGAGAGACCGAGTTCATACATATATATAGTGGCCAAAACAATTTGCGCTGGTCATGGCCATTGTTTTTTTCCGATTGCCAAATTCATACAATTTGATTCATTCATTTTTTATTAACCAACAGCAATTAGCTGCCGCCAAGCCAATTTTATATTTTTACCTCCGTTATCATACAGATGTTTTCAGCGATGAATAGATGGGCTTTTATTTTAGTGGCGGTTGGGCTGCTGGTTTCGTGCAACAAAATAGAAGAGGTACGGGTGCTGGACAATGTGCCTCCGCCCGATCACACGATTGACTCTTCCACCATGCAGTTATATGTTTATAAAGCCTACGTCAACCTGGCGGGGCGCGAACCAATCGGTAACGAAAAGGCCGAAGCGCTGGTGGTGTTGCGGCAGGATAATTTTTCGTGGGAGAACCGGAAACAGTTTATGGATATGCTGTTAGCTAAAGACGAATTTTATCAAAACAGTTATAATGTGGCGCGAGCCGAATATTTACAAAACACCGACTCGATTGAAATTGATGGGCAAATAAAACTTTTTGAATCGCTGCTTGCACAGCCTTCGTATGCGCCCTTTTTCGATTTGCTGCGCGGCGAAGTGAACCGGTTAGACACGCTGCAAAACACCCGACAAAATCTCCTGAATGGCCAAGTTGATTTCAAGGAAATGCAACGGCGATGTGCCAACAATTATTTCTATGATCAAATCAATATGGGTACAGAAAATTTTGTGATATCCACCTTCCAGAATTTTTTATTTCGCTATCCCACCGCCGTAGAGCTAACGCAATCCAAGTTGATGGCGGACGGGCAAAGCGCGGCCCTCTTTTTTAATTTGGGAAAGAACAAGAATGATTATTTGCGCATCTTCTTCAATTCGGATGATTATTTTGAAGGGCAGGTGCGCTATGTGTTTCGCAAATATCTTTTCAGAGAACCTTCGCCGGCAGAGATTTATTTTTTTGCAGACATTTATAAATCCACCAACAACTACAAGAGCTTGTTGAAAGATGTTTTGTCGCGCGATGAATATGCCGGACTAGAATGATTGGACGATTTGAGAACCTGATGGTATGAAAATGAAATACAAAAATATGAGACCGGCAATTTGGATAGGCGGCCTCGTTTTATTGCTCGCCGTATCAGGATGCAAGAAAGAGCAGCGAGTGATTTATGAGGTGCAAGAGCAGCAGTTGTATCAGAATGCTGCGGAGAAGAAAACGCAGAAGACCACGCTTCAGTTTGTTTCCATTTTATACAACCACTTGTTCGGCACTTCTATAACCAATGAAGAATTAGGGAAGATGGATGTGATCTATCAAGCCTTTGGCGATAAAAAAATATTGGAAGATATGATCGTCAAGAGCCTGCTCAATCGTTCGGGGGTGCAGCTTCCGACCAACGGCGAAATGCGGACAGATGTAGGGGCCTTTATTCAAAGTGCTTATCTGCGGTTTTATAATCGCAAGCCCACCGAGTTCGAAGCATGGAAGATGAAAGATTTGATTGAGAAAAATACGGACATCACTCCGAAGATGATTTTTTATTCTCTGATGACTTCGGAGGAGTACCGATACTATTAGTGCAGGATTTGTATGGGTGAATATTGTTTAAATTGAAGAAAAAATGAAAAGGAAAACGTTCATAAGAAATGCAGGACTGACCGCTGCGGGCAGTATGGTGATTCCCTATATCCTGCCCAGCGGCAGATTGTTCGCCGCCACCGGTTCGCGAAAAGTGAATCACGTCGTGTTCTGCCTCTTTGCAGGAGGAGTGAGGAACTTAGAGAGCATGCAGAAAGCCGAAGGCAATCTGATGCGCAATACGCTGACCGGTGATGAATCTATATCGTCGGATATAGCCGGCTCTATGACTGCGCTGCCTTCACCCGCTTCACAAAGATTACAAACGATGGGCACCTTGTTTAAGGATGTGCGATACGCCAGCGGTCCCACCGGTCACTACAATGGGCATACGACTGCCATTACCGGAAAGTATTCTGATGAGTCTATTCAACTGAAGCAGCCGCCCAAATACCCGACCGTTTTTGAATATTACCGGAAACATAATTCACCCACCAACAGCGCGCTCAACTCTTGGTGGGTCAGTGATTCATTGGGGCCTTATCCTTTCTTGAATTACAGCGCCTATCCGGGATACGGCGCCTTGTATGGGGCAAATTCTATTCAGCCTTTTTCTATGGTAAATCCCTCTACCAACACGGCGCTGAACAATCCGGCTCAATTCACTCCCGGCGAAAAATCGAAGAATGATTTGATGAAGGAATTGATGAACGGTCAGTTTAGAACCAGTAGTGAACTGGTTTTCAACGGCATTCAAAACACACCGGGAGATGCCTTGCTGTTGCAGGATTTTCTGTACTCAGAAATGAATAAGGCGGCAACCGGCGTTTATTCTAATCCCTGGGGCGTGCCGATGCAAGGCGACATGCTGAACATCTTCGCCAGCGTTCAAATCATGAAGCAGTTCAAACCGGAACTGATGGTGGTGAATATGCAAGGCATTGACATCGGACATTTTGACTTTACAAAGTACGTGGACAATATCCGCTTAGCTGATTTTGCATTATATAAATTGTGGGAAGCAATTCAAGCCACACCCGGCATGGCGAATGATACGGTGTTGATTGTAGCACCGGAGCATGGACGAAATCTGCAAAACAACACAGTGCGAGATATTAACGGTCGCTTTGCCTTAGACCACACGAACGATGAGATGAGCCGGAAAGTATTCTGTCTCGTTGTTGGTCCGCCAAGTGTGGTGAAACAAAATCAGGTGATTAATACGACGGCGGGTGAAAGCGTGGACATTGTTCCCACCATAGCCAAGGTATTGGGTTTTGATTCAGAAATGCCCGGAGGGATTTTGGATGGAAGAGCTTTGGATGCCGCTTTTGTATAGTTGATTTGAAGGTGATTAATTGGAGGAATTGGAAATGAAATACAACCGGGAAATTTTTTTAGCAGCATCAGTAGTGCTTGTATTATTCCTGATTCATTCGTGCAAGAAAGATGGCCTATTGCCCAAGAATCCTTATGATGCTATCCTTCGCGACGATACCACTCGGCAAGAGATTCCTTTAGATTCATTGACCATTACTTATGTTCATAATAAAGTTCTTGCCAGCCGTTGTGCTTTGCCGGGCTGCCATGTCGGAAATTTTGAACCGGACTTCAGAACGCCGCAGTCGTCCTTCTCTTCTTTAGTATATGCACCGATCAGTAAAAACAATGCCGCCAAAACATTTTTCTATCGCGTGATTCCTTTCGACACGGCGAAGTCGGTGTTGCATGAACGGATTACTAAGTGCTGCTTCGTGAATAACAATGACCGGATGCCACAGGATACTATCGGCGTTCCCTTACCCGATTCAAGTATTAACCTCATCACACAATGGATCATGCACGGAGCAAGAGATATGTTTGGAAAAGTAGCTAAACTGCCAAACGCCGAGCCGGTGATTGAGGGCTATGCCGCCGCCAATACCTCGTTGACAAAATATTATTCGGTGGAAGTAAAAGACCGGTTAGATTCTGTGTATTATAATCCGTTCATCATTCCTGATTCGGTGGCTTCTTTTTATGTGGCCTTTCAGTTGAGCGATGACAGTACACCGGTCAGTCAGTTGAAGAAGAATACACTAAAGATTTCTACCGATGCAGATAATTTTAGTTCCGGTTGGTCTTATACGGCCACCTATTTCACTCTGGGTCTTCAGTCGGCGTGGCTGGTAACGGTTCCTGCTTCGTCGCTGCCGATGAACGATACTTTGTTTATGCGCTATTATGTGAACGATGGAAGCCGCCCGAATGATACAGAGTATCCGCGCAATGAAACTTTGTTTCCATACAAAAGCTATTGGTCATTTATCAGAAAATAGAAAGCAACCGTCCGATGAAATTATCCCGTATCATTTATCCTGCCCTTTTTCTCCTCTTGCTCTTTGCGGGTTGCAAGAAAGAAGAAGCCATCAGCGAGGTGCCTTCTATAAAGTTTGTTTCGATGAATCCCAATCCGGCTATTCGTTATCAGGACGAATTGGTAATTACGATAGAATATACAGATGGCAATGGCGATTTGGGAGAAAACACACCGGATGCAAAAAATCTTTTTGTGCGGGATAATAGAAACAATGTAACCAGCGAATTCAGAATTAGGCAGTTGGCTCCCGACAATGCAAACATCATCATCAGCGGTCCGCTAAAAATCAATTTGCCTCCACAGGGTTTTATTGACGATAACAATACGACCGAAACCGCTACCTATTCTATCTACTTGGTTGACCGTGCAGGCAATCAAAGCAATACAATTGAAACTCCCGCATTGATGATTAATAAATAGTCATTACCTCGCGAAAAGCAGAACTCCTCGAACCATCATAAAAAAAGAAACCCCGTTCCGCTTTCGCAGAACAGGGTTTCAGAGCTAACCAAAGCAACCGCGTCCCCGCAGTAAATCTTACAGTGTGATACCCATCGCCGGGTCACTCCAAGCGCTGACACCAGAGGCATTCAGCGCCATGACTGGAACCAATAACGGGTGATGGAATTTAGATTACCGGCAATGAAACGACCTTTCAAACTCGCACCCATGATGATCGGTTCTGCGCTCATTGTTCCGACGTACATGCGATAGATATATGCTTTCGCGCCGCGCACCGGTTTGACAATAACTTCCAGTTCATCATCATGCTTTGCCGGATTCACTTTTACAGATTGAGGCTTATCGGGCACCGGTATCGGTGCCCGCTCCTTCCGCACTTCAAACCCACTGCTCAAGATAATAGACTTCTTTCCAAAATGGGTTTATTCTAAAAATAAGTACACTAGACTATGTGTTCTGTTGATTGAATTGTGGAAAAACAGAAGTTTGATAATTTCTTTGCTTCATGCGATGGACAATTATTCAAAAACAGCCAAAGGCACAGTTTAAACGTAGTACAGGAGTCACCCGAGAGGTGTTTCATCTGATGGTGCAGGCTCTAGAAGAGGCAAATGCAAAAGCAAGAAAGCACCCAAGCCGTGGAGTGGCTTCCAAATTAAGTTTAGAGGACAAGGTTTTGATGCTCCTGATGTATTACAGGGAGTATCGAACGATGTTCCATATTGGCGTTACCTATGACATTAGTGAATCGGCGGTTTGCAAAATAATTATGGATACGGAGCATAAGCTCATCAACGATCCTCGGTTTCATTTGCCGGCAAAAAGGTACTTACCCGTCCGGAAAATAAGTTTGAGCTAGTCTGGATAGATGTGACGGAAACCCCTATTGAGCGACCTAAAAAAAACAGCGGCGTTATTACTCAGGTAAAAAGAAAAGACACACCTTAAAATCACAGATAATAGCAGACCAAAATACCCGACAGATTGTTTGCACCGAAGTGGGAAATGGACGCAAGCATGATTACAAGCTGTATAAACAAAGCCAAACACCCATCCATCCCACCATAACCGCAGAAGTAGATACCGATACCAAGGATTACAAAAGGCACATCCCAATACCGAAATACCAAAGAAAAGAAGCAAGAAAAATCCGCTTACCAAAACAGATAAACAAAGAAACCAACGGATATCCTCCAGCAGGGTGGCTATCGAGAATATCATCCGAAAACTCAAAATATTCAGAATACTGGCTGAAAAATATCGAAACAGAAGAAGAAGGTTCAAATTGCGGCTCAACCTAATCGCGGCTATTGCTAACTTACTAACTAAGCCTATTTGATTTTGGAAAGAGGTCTAATCTCCTCATCGCCTCCGCTTTGCGTTTGCACATAGTCCGCCAGCTTCACGATCAATTCCTTCAGTGCGCGGCGACGGATGCGCATGATGCGTTTCTTTTCCTTGTCGCGGTTCAGGGCTTCTATGTAGGCTACCTCCAGCGCATCAACGGCAAGCGTTATATCGGCCAGCGCCGGAATCGGCATAGCATAGAATGGATTACCGGTCAAGCTGATTACAAAGTTCCGCGATTTTTCAATCTGCTGCGGCACAGATACATTGAATCCAATTTTTACTCTACTCATAATTTTTTGTTTAAACTGTTATAAAATTTACCTCATTTCCTTTTTTGTCCTTCAGTCCCCTCCTGCCTAGGCCTACCGGCTGGAGAGAGATAAAAGGGCAACCAAAACAAATTTCGGTTTCAAATTTGCAAACCATTCCTGCCTTACGGCCTGACTCGGTGTCTTTCGATAAGCTCAGTAACCAATGCGCGCCTTGGTCGTTGAGTCTGTCGAAACTTCTCCTATATAGGTAAGGAGGATTGGTTTACTTTATCTTTCAGGTCTGGGCTTACGGGCCTTGTCCTAATTGATGGTGCAAATATAAGCAGCCGACATGCTAACTGATATAGCAAATCGAAAAAATTATCTTTACAGGATTAGAAATACGCATAAAGCCCTGTGGCATAAGCTAGAAAATATATAAACATTTCGGCTTAAATAGATTTGTTTTGAGCATAATACCAGACTACCAAACAAGCTAATTCGCTTTGCAGCAGGTGGTTAGCGAAACAAACCATCATCGTTGCGATTCAAGCATGAATCGCTCCTGTTTATGTATAAATCGTTTCGAAACTAGTGAGAACAGTAACGAAACTAGTGAGTTTCGATGCTGTTTAAGTGATGATTGCAACGGGAATAATGAGAATCGGAGCGGTTTATGTGAGTTTTGTCGCTAAATAGGTTAGAATCTAACCTGTTTTGTTGTGAATAGGAACAAAGCTAGTGATAATTGGAGCGGAAGAAAATTAGAACTCTGTGCCCGGAAGCATCTTAGTAAAAGAGGGGTTGTTATGCAAATAAGGGTTTTCGCGGCTAACCATAGGACGCTCCTCCTCATTGGGTATTATTCGTATGTCATTTCTTAAAAACTCTGTTACTGCTAAATTATGCTGTATTTCAGCCAGTTCCAAACTATCCGATTTCCTTTCCTCTTCAATTATCACGCCCCCCGTTTCGATGCTAATATTTGTAAAATAGCCCATCTCAGTTTGAATGGTAGTCACGATCACAGTTAAGTCTTGTCTTTTATCTTGCTTTATGATTGTGGGTTGTTCCATAAACTTATGTTGTGAGAATTTCAACTTCTATTTTGTAAACTCGTCATGTACGGAAGCTAAATATTTCTGTTCGCAGCCAAGACAACGAGTTGCAATTATCTTTTTTATTAAAAGATGCCTTATCAATTCGTCTTCATTCTCATAACTAAGTGAAGATATACCTGAATTTAAGTGAAACTCTTCCTTTTTTTCATAATCTGCATTAAGATCTTTACAATCTCGATACAAGTGGTATTTGATTGCATTTGATTTGTCTTTGTCAATTACTCTATTTGAATGATTGGTTATAAAGTAGTCCATAATACATTTTTTAGTTTATCAACTTGCCGCCAATGGTATTATCACTAGTTGAAGCGGAAGATAATGACCATTTTTTTTACCCTGTTCTTCCAAGTATCAGCGCAACGCACTTGGAAGTATTAATAATAGAAAGTCTCCAACTTTAAAGATCGCCAACCCTCCTAGCCGCAGGCTGTTCCTCCTCCCAATTCAATCAGGCTGCTTTTAACCCTCCATTAGCCAAAGGCTAATTTCTTGTTGCGTGAATTTTGCAAATCATCTTAACTTTTGCCTTTATTTATCATTCCAACCAATTAAAGAGGAGATTATAAGGGTGAATAAAGGCAAGACGAAAGACATATCATCTGTATGATAGAAAAAGAGGTAAGCACTAATATCAATGGATTTGTTTCCAGAACAAATACCGAATTCCATCTGCCCGACTGTCGGGCTATGATTATGGTTCACATGGAATGTATTTCATAACCATTTGTACCCAAGACCGGTTGCCCTATTTTGTAGAGACGCAATATTTTGCGTCTCCTGATGACAGAATCCGAAACCAACATCTTGGGTCTCCGAATGACAGAACCCGAAACATAGTACCGAAAAATATTGTGTTTGATGGTAGAGATGTCAATGATAAAGAGACGCAAAATATTGCGATTGATGGTGATAGGGGCGATTTTAAAAAGACGCAAAATATTGCGTCTCTACGGTACAGCCCTATCGGCAAAATTGCCGCAGCATTCTGGACAGAAATTCCAAAACATTTTCCTTTTGTGGAATTGGATGAATTTATTGTGATGCCCAATCATGTTCATGGTATCTTGTTTTTCAATAAACCGGAATACCGAGATTGGAAACCGAACCAGTTCGGGCCACAGTCTCAAAACCTTGCCTCGGTCATTCGCGGTTATAAGGTAGGGGTAAAAAAACACGCGACCATGAATGAAATTGATTTTGCCTGGCAATCGAGATTTTATGACCACATTATCCGCAGCGAAAAGGATTTGAACAATATCAGGCAATATATCATAGATAACCCGGCAAAATGGGCAGAGGATAAAGAGAACCTCCAAAACCTGTGGATGTAGAGACGCATTATTATGCGTCTTTTAGTAGAGCCGCAAAATTTTGCGGCTGATGGTGAGGGGGACAATTTTTAAAGAGAGATGCAATATTTTGCGTCTCTACGGATCAAAGGGCAGATATTTTACCCTAATTTCTACATAATTATTTGGAACTATGGTGGCAAAGGCTATTTTTGCAGTCCTTTTTTAAAAACCGCACGGTTGGAATCGTGCCAAAACATATAGAATGAAGACAGCGAAATATGCTCCGCGCCTAGCGAAGCGCTACAAAGACGAAATTGCTCCGGCATTAATGAAGAAGTTCAATTACACTTCTGTCATGCAGGTTCCTTGCTTAAAAAAGATTTGTTTGAATCAAGGTGTGAACGGCGCTACGACCGATAAAAAGTTGGTGGATGTGGCTGTGAACGAAATGACTGCTATTGCTGGTCAGAAAGCCGTTGCTACGTATGCCAAGAAGGCCATTTCCAATTTTAAATTGCGTGAGGGAATGCCTATCGGCACTCGCGTTACTTTACGTCAAGAAAGAATGTATGAGTTCTTAGACCGTCTGGTTTCCGTTTCATTGCCTCGTGTTCGTGACTTCAAAGGAGTGAACAACAAGGCTTTTGATGGACGCGGCAATTATACACTGGGTATTAAGGAGCAGATTATTTTCCCTGAAATGGAAATTGATAAGGTAACTAGAATTAACGGGATGGACATCACGTTCGTCACCAATGCCAAGACCAATGAAGAGGCCTATGCTCTTTTAGAGGCATTAGGTATCCCTTTCAAAAAAGATATTAAAGCATAATTTTCAAAAAATAAAATACCAAACAGAATATTAAGGTATGGCAAAGAAATCAGTAGAAGCCCGTCAGCGCAAAAGAGAAAGATTGGTGGCGAAGTTTGCGGAAAAAAGAAAGACCTTGAAAGAAGCAGGTGAATGGGAGCTTTTGGACAAGTTGCCCAAGAACAGTTCTAAGGTAAGACTGCGCAACCGTTGTGCCCTGACCGGAAGAGGTAGAGGTTATGTACGGATGTTTGGCGTTTCGCGTATTAAGTTCCGCGATTTGGCTAGTGCAGGAAAAATTCCGGGTATCACAAAATCGTCTTGGTAAACTATTGTCATTAAAAATTAACCATTAATCAACATACAATATGATTATTGATCCTATTTCAGATTATTTGACCAGAATCAGAAACGCACAACAAGCGGGACACCGTATTGTGGAGATTCCGGCCTCTAAGACTAAGAAGAAAATAACCGAGATTCTTTACGATCACGGTTATATTTTAAAGTATAAGTTTGAAGACTCTGAAAACAATCAGGGTGTTATCAAAATAGCTTTGAAATTTGATAGCAACACGAAAGAGCCCGTGATTAAAAACCTGAAAAGGGTTTCTACACCTGGTTTGCGTCAGTATCGTGGTCATGAGGAGTTGCCGCGCGTATTAAGCGGATTGGGAATTGCCATCATTTCCACTTCAAAAGGTCTGATGACAGACAAGCAGGCAAGAACGCAAGGCATTGGTGGAGAAGTTTTGTGTGAGATTTTCTAAATCGAGATAAACCAAATAATTATGTCACGAATAGGCAAAGCGCCCATCACTCTTCCGAAAACTGTTTCGGTTGAAATCATGAGCGGAAACGTAGTAAAGGTAAAGGGACCCAAGGGAGAATTATTCCAAACGGTGGATCCGGATATTACCGTGAAGGTAGACAACGGAATTTTGAGCGTTGAAAGACCGACAGAACAAAAGCGCCATAAATCATTACATGGTACTTACCGTGCGTTGTTAAATAATATGGTAACTGGTGTTTCGGATGGCTATACTAAACAAATGGAACTGGTAGGTGTGGGTTTCCGTGCCGATGTAGCCAAACAAGTGCTCAGCCTTCAGGTTGGTTATTCTCACCCGGTGGTGGTTTTGCTGCCGAAAGAAATTACAGCTTCTGCGAAGCAAGATAAAGGCCAGAACCCTATCGTCACTTTAGAGTGTAGCGATAAGGATTTGCTGGGTTTGGTATGTGCCAAAATTCGCTCTATACGGAAGCCGGAACCCTATAAAGGAAAAGGTATCAAGTTTGTTGGTGAATCACTGAGAAGAAAAGCAGGTAAATCAGCATCTAAAAAATAAGGTTAGTTAATAGAAAGCCGTCAGGTAGTTAACGAATAACAAATAATAGAAATCATGGCAGTAGATAAAGCAACAAGAAGAAAGAAAATCAGGAGTAGAATCCGCGGTAAGATTGCAGGCACAGCCGAAAGGCCGCGGTTGAGTGTTTATCGTAGCAACAAGGAAATCTATGTTCAATTGGTCAACGATGAAACAGGAACTACCTTGGTAGCCGCATCTACGAAAGACAAGGATTTTGCCCGCACGGGAAACAAGATTGAGCAGAGCAAATCTATCGGCACAACGCTGGCGCAGAAAGCGGCTGAAAAAGGAATTACTTCTGTCGTGTTTGACCGTGGCGGATATCTATATCACGGCAGAGTGAAAGCCGTTGCAGAAGGTGCACGTGAAGGAGGATTGAAATTTTAATAAATCATTAGACAGATTCAATAAAGAAAATGGCAAAACTGAACGTTCAAAAGCTCAAAGCGAGCGAACTCGAATTGAAAGACAAGGTGGTAAACATTCGCCGGGTGACCAAAGTAACCAAAGGTGGACGTACCTTTACCTTCTCAGCCACTGTGGTGGTAGGTAATGGCAACGGCATTGTTGGTGAAGGACTTGGAAAAGCCCGTGAGGTTCAGGAGGCAATTAAAAAAGCTATTGATGATGCCAAAAAGAATTTGGTGAACGTTCCGATATTTAAAGGAACCATTCCTCACGTTCAGCACGGAAAATTTGGTGCGGCTAAGGTGATGTTGCGTCCAGCTTCTGCCGGAACCGGTGTAATTGCCGGAGGTTCCATGCGTGCTGTTTTGGAAAGCGCAGGTATAAAAGATGTGTTGGCGAAGTCTCAGGGAGGTTCAAACCCCGCAAACGTTATTAAGGCTACATTGGATGCTTTGACGCAATTACGCGACCCTTATACTGTTTCTAGAAACAGAGGAGTAGCTATGGAAAAAGTATTTAAAGGATAAAATAGTTAACAGTTGACTGTTATCGGTTGACAGTAAACACAGCAATTAATTAAAGAACTATGGGAAAGATTAGAGTCACTAAGATTAAAAGCACCATCGAAAAGGATGAGCGCCAGAAAAGAACAATGAAAGCACTGGGTCTGAACAAAATCGGTGCAAGCAATGAAATGGAAAATACTCCTGCCATTGCCGGAATGGTCCGCAAAGTTTTGCATTTAGTAAAGGTAGAGAACATTTAAATCGAATTTGGAATTTAAAGGGATAACAATCTCTCTTCTAAAATCCGAAATCTAAAATCAAATAACATGGAATTACATAATCTCAAGCCTGCAGCAGGTTCGGTTAAAGGGAAAAAGAAAAGATTAGGAAGAGGACAAGGTTCTACCGATGGTGGTACATCTGCCCGCGGTCATAAAGGAGCACAGTCTCGCTCCGGTTACTCGCGTAAGGCAGGCTTTGAAGGAGGTCAGATGCCTTTACAGAGAAGAATGCCTAAGGTTGGTTTCAAAAACTTCTCCCGCGTTGAATACAAAACAGTTAACCTAGGTCAGATCGAAGCATTTGTACAGAAATACGGATTGCAAGAATTTACTGTAGATAGCCTTCGTGAAAAAAAACTACTGTCTAAGAGCGCTTTGTTGAAAGTGTTAGGCGGTGGCGAATTGAAAACAAAGGTTAATATATCGGCTCACGCTATCAGCGAATCGGCAAAAGGAAAAGTTGAAGGACTAGGTGGGACTATCGCTATTGTCAAGTAACCGTTGAAAAAAACAAACAGAAAGTCCCGGTAAACGGGACTTTTTTAATTAGAATTGCAGCCTTAAAGGCATTAAAAAGAAATTAAACCCTGCATGAAACTGATTCAAAAACTTAAAGAAATCTGGAGTATAGAAGAACTTCGCCAAAGAATTCTCCTGACCCTTGGTCTTATTCTTATTTATCGTGTTGGAACGTTTATCACACTTCCGGGTATTGATCCCACGAGTCTTGATAATATTTCATCTCAGGGAGCCAGCGGTTTGTTGGGGTTGGTGAACTTATTTGCAGGAGGTGCGTTTTCGCGTGCTTCTATTTTTGCGTTGGGTATTATGCCATATATCTCGGCCTCTATCGCTATCCAGTTGTTGACGTTGGCGGTTCCATATTTTCAGAAATTGCAGAAGGAAGGAGAAAGCGGTAGAAGAGAATTGAATCAATATACTCGTTTACTGACCATCGTTGTGACTGCTTTTCAGGCAGCCGGTTATGTGGTGTATCTGCGCAATGCAGATTCAGCAGCTATCATTCCCTCTCTATCACCCATTCTTTTTTCGATATCGACGATCGTTTGTCTCACAGCAGGAACTTTGTTTGTGATGTGGATGGGCGAAAGAATTACCGACAAAGGAGTAGGCAATGGTATCTCCCTCATCATCATGGTAGGTATATTGGCGCGTTTCCCTCAGTCTATCGTTGAGGAATTAACAACCAGAGTAGCTAAGGGGGGCATTCTTGCTTTTGTGATCGAGATGGCTTTCTTGATTGTTGTGATTGGCGCATGTATTCTTTTGATTCAAGGAACTAGAAGAATACCTGTTCAGTATGCTAAAAGAAATATCGTTCAGGGAGGAAAAATGATGCAGGCCGGTGGTGTACGTCAATATCTTCCTCTTAAATTGAATGCCTCTGGTGTAATGCCCATTATTTTCGCTCAGGCTATCATGTTTTTGCCCGCTACCATTGCTCAGTTTTTACCAGGTATGGATCAAAACAACCCAATTTTGATGGCGTTCAATGATTTAACTTCGGTTATTTATAACGTAACCTATTTTCTTTTGATAGTAGCCTTCACTTATTTCTACACTGCATTAATTGTAAATCCGACTCAGATTTCAGAAGACTTGAAGCGCAATAGCGGATTTATTCCTGGAGTGAAACCTGGCAAAAAAACGGAAGATTTCATTGATACAGTGATCTCTCGCATCACACTTCCCGGGGCCTTTTTCTTAGGATTGGTTGCCATCTTACCGGCTGTGGTCATGGTGTTTGATGTGAACCGCTCATTTGCTCTGTTCTTTGGAGGCAGTTCCATCCTTATCATGGTGGGTGTTATTTTAGATACGCTGGCTACCGTAGAAACATATTTATTGAACCGCCACTATGACGGGCTCACTTCTTCCGGTCGTATCAAAGGGAGACAGGGCTTTGCCACCGCCAGTATGTAGTGACAAAAGTTGACCGCAAATCTATGAACGGCTTGATAAGCCTGCAGAACTTGTCAACTGATAGTGGTCCACTTTCAATCTGCTTTTCAACATGGCTATTAAAATAAAATCGGTTGAGGAAATAGAAATCATTCGCAAGAACTGCGTACTGCTTTCTAAAACTATGGGCGAAATAGCCACCCAGATTCATGCAGGCACTACCGGTCTCCAACTCGATAAAATTTCTGATGAATATATCACAGATTTAGGTGCTCACCCATCCTTTAAAGGTTATAATCGCTACCCAAATGCACTCTGCATATCGGTAAATGACGAGGTGGTGCATGGAATCCCTACCAATGTAGCTTATAAATCAGGTGATATAGTTTCGGTAGATTGTGGATTATATATGCATGGCTATCATGCTGATATGGCTTATACATTTGGTATCGGTGAAGTTAAAACCGCCACGCAAGATCTGCTCCGTGTTACTAAGCAGTCTTTACTTCTGGGAATTGACCAAGCCATTGCAGGCAAACGTACAGGTGATATAGGATTCGCCATTCAAGATTATTGCGAGCACCAGCATCCATATAAATGTGTACGCGAATTAGTAGGACACGGCTTGGGAAAATCACTGCATGAAGATCCGCAGGTGCCGAATTATGGAAGGCGGAATGACGGTGCTAAATTACCTGAAAACTGTACCATTGCCATTGAGCCGATGGTAAACTTGGGCAAACGAGATGTTTATACCAAGCGCGACAACTGGACCATCGCTACTTTGGACGGTACCCCTTCTGCTCATTATGAGCATACGATTCTTGTCAAAGTAGGAAAGGCTGAAATTCTTAGCTCTTTTGAATGGATTGAAATGTCCATATCCAAAAACCAAGAGTTGGTTAAAATATAACCGATCAGCTAGTATCTTCTACAAAATATTTATTTCCAATCTCTGGAAAGCATATTTTCTTCCGACGTTTTGCACCAACGTATTCCGGGTTAGGTCCTTTCCGTGGTCTTGACCAGTTTTGCAAAACCTTATACCCGGTTAGAAACTGTAGATACCCCATAACCCGACGACTTAGTCGGTCAACCTTCCCCCTCTGATATTCAAACCCATTGAATGTTCTGAATTAGATAAAAAATATGAGGATAATATGGATTTGAATAACTGCAAATCAAACAATCGCTTACTTTAGCCCAAATATTTAACCTAAAAACAAAAAACTATGAGCATGTTAAAAGAATTTAAGGATTTCGCCATGAAAGGGAACGTGGTAGACCTCGCTGTGGCAGTCATTATTGGCGGTGCCTTTGGTGCCATTGTCACTTCATTGGTTGCCGATATTATCATGCCAGTTATTGGAGTGCTGACCGGAGGAATTGATTTTAGCGGACTATCTGTGGAGATAGGCGCGGCAAGTGTTGCTTATGGCAAGTTCATTCAAGCCATTTTCACCTTTATCATCATTGCATTTTCACTTTTTCTACTGATAAAGGGGATGAATGCAACCAAGAAAAAGGAAGAAACTGCTCCTGCAGCTCCAGCCGGACCCTCTTCAACCGACAAACTTCTAATGGAAATCAGAGATTCACTGAAAAAATAGATAGAAGGATTTTAGAAGTAAAAATGCAAATAATAAACCCCGAAGGTCAATCTGACTTTCGGGGTTTATTTTTGGGGTAGCGGTTCGACTTTATTTGCAGCTAACTGTCAAACAAAAACTGCCATCTGACTTACGCGTCTATCCGTGCAAACTTAGCGTGGCTTTCAATGAATTCGCGACGAGGAGGTACCTCGTCACCCATGAGCATACTGAAAATATAATCTGCTTGCGCCGCGCTATCAATCGTTACCTGGCGCAGCGTCCGAGTAGCCGGGTTCATCGTGGTTTCCCAAAGTTGTTCAGCGTTCATTTCACCCAAACCTTTATATCGCTGGGTATGAACCGAATCTTCCTTGCCTCCTTTGGCTAATTCCTTAATTGCATTTATGCGCTGCTTATCGTCCCAACAGTAAATTTGATCCTTACCTTTCTTGACAAGATACAAAGGCGGAGAGGCAATGTATATGTGCCCGTTTTCCACCAATACTTTCATATACCGGAAGAAGAAGGTAAGAATCAGCGTAGTGATGTGTGAGCCATCCACGTCGGCATCGCACATGATGACGATTTTTCCATATCGCAATTTGGCAATATCGAGTGCTTTGGAATCCTCTGCGGTTCCTATTTTTACGCCCAATGCGGTAAACATGTTACCGATTTCTTCGTTGTCGTAAATCTTATGCTCCATAGCCTTTTCTACATTCAGGATTTTTCCGCGCAAAGGAAGGATGGCTTGAAAGTGCCGGTCGCGTCCCTGCTTGGCCGTTCCGCCCGCCGAATCGCCCTCCACCAGAAATATCTCGCTTTCATCACGGTTTTTACTGGAGCAATCAGCCAACTTACCAGGCAGTCCACCACCACTTAGGACACCTTTTCGCTGCACCATTTCACGCGCTTTGCGAGCTGCAAAACGAGCAGTAGCAGCTAAAACCACTTTGTCAAAAATAATTTTCGCTTGCTTGGGATTTTCCTCCAGATAATGTTCTAATACTTCGCCAAAGATTTGCTCTACTGCACCGGCTACTTCATTATTACCAAGTTTAGTCTTTGTTTGCCCTTCAAACTGAGGCTCCGGAACTTTAACTGAAATTATGGAGGTCAATCCTTCGCGGAAGTCATCACCTACAATTTCCACCTTCAGCTTTTCAAACATCTTATTTTTCTCACCATAAGATTTGAAAGTTCTCGTCAGTGCCCGTCGAAATCCAGCTACGTGAGTTCCTCCTTCAATCGTGTTGATGTTGTTGACGTAACTATGTACATTCTCACTATAAGTAGTGTTGTATTGAAGCGCTACTTCCACCACGATATTGTCGCGGCTGCCTTCTACCCAAATGGGCTGTGGAATCAGTGGCTCACGGGTGCTATCTAAGTATTTGACAAATTCAATCAGACCGCCTTCAGAATAAAAATGATTCTGTTTGAAATTGCCTTCTTCATCTTTCACTCTTTCATCCACAAGATTTAGATGAATGCTTTTGTTCAGGTAAGCTAACTCACGGAGGCGAGCTGCCAAGGTATCATAACTATACACCGTTTGTGTAAAAATCGTGGCATCGGGTTGAAAGGTAACAATGGTGCCTCTGTAATCGGTGGTTCCGATTTCCTTTACTGGAGCTAAGGGTTTCCCTTCGGAGTAATCCTGCTCATACATCTTGCCCTGACGGTGAACTTGCACCTTCATATGTATAGAAAGAGCATTCACACAAGAAACACCCACACCGTGTAGCCCCCCGGAAACCTTATAGGAATCTTTGTCAAACTTTCCACCAGCATGCAACACCGTCATAACCACTTGCAAGGCACTGACCCCTTCTTTTTCGTGTATGTCAACCGGAATACCGCGGCCATCATCCTTTACGGAAATAGAATTGTTTTCGTGGATAGTTACAAAGATGTTTTTACAATGACCTGCTAACGCTTCATCAATCGAGTTGTCCACTACTTCGTAAACCAGGTGGTGAAGCCCCTTTGCACCTGTGTCGCCTATATACATCGCCGGGCGTTTGCGCACGGCTTCCAAGCCTTCTAACACCTGAATACTGCTGGCGGAATAATCTGATTTGCCCTTTTTTTCTTCCATGGATATATCTTGAGTTTCTGCTGTCATTTTTTAGGATTATTTGACCGGAATCCGGTTCTTTTTTAAGGTGTCGCGAAGTTAATATTTCCACCCCCTTTCTTCTTCTTTTTCACAATTATTTTATCCCTAAATAATTCGGACAAAAAACGAGGTGATTTAGCCTCAAAGAACGCCCTTGTCACACGATCTTTTTACCAAAATGTTACATTTAACACCAAAATTAAGGAAGTGATATGGATACAATTCGAAAACTGCTTTCGGCAAATAAACAGTGGGCCAAACGACAGGTAGAAGTAGAGCCTGATTTCTTCGAAAAACTTGAGAAATTACAGAATCCAGAAATCTTGTGGATTGGATGTAGCGACAGCCGAGTGCCTGCCAATGAAATTACAGATACAAAACCAGGAGAAATATTTGTTCACCGAAACGTGGCAAATCTGGTTATTCATACAGACTTAAACCTATTGAGTGTATTGCATTATTCCGTGGTGGTGCTTCACGTGAAACATATTATTGTCTGTGGGCATTATGGCTGCGGAGGGGTGAAAGCCGCCATGACGCATCAAAGTTTTGGGATTCTGAATAAATGGCTCCGGAATATTAAGGATGTCTATCGCATTCATCAGCAGGAAGTAGATGCTCTTGCTACTGAAGAGGAGCGCTTGAACCGCATGGCAGAGTTGAATGTGAAAGAACAGGTGATGAATCTCGCCAAAACGTCTATTGTGCAAAAGTCATGGGCAGAACACGGGATCCCTCACATTCACGGATGGATTTATTCCTTGCATGACGGGATCATCAAAGCTATTGAAATTATACCACCCGGAACGACCTTGGATAGTGTATATCAGTTCGATAGTTTTTAAAACACGAGCTAGCATCTGATTCTTTCAGATATCAAATGAGTTAAATAGCGTCGTCGTAATTCGCAATAAAAGTTTAAAAAAGTGTCGGATTCTTTCCTGAGGTATTCCCCTCATGTTCCAACAGCCACTGTTTTCGCCATAAACCGCCGGCATAGCCGGTCAATTTACCATCTTCACTTATTACCCGATGGCAAGGAATGATAATGGCGATAGGGTTTCTGGCATTGGCATGCCCCACCGCACGCACTGAACCAGGATTTTTTAATTGTATGGCTATGGTACGGTAAGCAGTAGTCTCACCATAAGGAATATTGCGAAGTTCAGACCACACTATCTGTTGAAATGCAGTTCCTTCAGGGCTTAAATTCAAGGTAAACTCCTTCCTTTTCCCTTCAAAATATTCCTGTAATTCATCTTTGCACTGCCGAAGAATCTCAGGGACCTTATCAGAATCTTCACCCCGGTCCATTACAAATTTCACCTCGGTAATAAATTTATTCGTGCCGACTATTTCTAGTTCTCCAAGAGGACAGCCTAGATAAGTCGAGAAATGCTTCTTCATCTAGGATAAAAGTAGCATTTTCATGATGAAATATAGACAGGATGAAGAAGGTTATTGTATTCGGCGCAACAGGAAGAACTGGGCGATACATAGTTCAATATGCTTTGGAGGCAGGCCATGAGGTAACGGCATTTGCTCGCAATAACAAATCTGTGGTCAAGCACCCTGGTCTAAGTGTTGTTGAGGGGAATGCTCTGGACGAGCAAGCGGTGCTTAATTCTATAAAAGGAAATGAGGTAGTTATCTCCGCATTGGGAACAGATCAATTAGAAGGAGATGCCGTGAATATGATGAGCGAAGCCATGAAGATTTTTATCAGAGCCATGAAAGAAAATAATATCCTAAGAGTGTTAGCGGTTGGAGGCTTAGGGGTATTGCAGTTTAATGAAACGATGCAATTGCTTGACAAACCAGATTATTCACCCAAATATAAAGCCATTGGGGAGGGACACAATAAGGTGTATCAGGTGCTTCGTCAAAGCCAAATGGATTGGACTTATGTATGCTGCCCTGATATAGTAGCTGCCGTCAAAACTGAAAGATATCGGGTTAATAAGGATTACCCCGCAGAAGGTTTATTCAAGATAAATACAGGCGATCTGGCAAATTTCATAGTTAAGGAGATGGTAGAGGATAAGTTTTTGAAGACCAGAGTTGGTATTTGTAATTACTGACAAAACCAGTCCCTTCATTAGCCTTTCCTCCGCCAATTTGTTTTTTCCACTAAGAAATTATCTTTGCAGTCCTTTTTAAAAGGCTTCCCTAATGTTATTAACTACAGATGTTCAACTTTTTTCCGGCACAGCAACCAAATATCTAGCTGAGGACATTGCTGACCACTATGGTCAAGACCTAGGTAAGATGGACGTTCTTAGATTTAGCGATGGCGAATTTCAACCCGAAATACAGGAGTCTGTGCGCGGTTCATTTGTGTTTATTATTCAAAACACCAATGCGCCCGGAGACAATCTGCTGGAGCTACTGATGATGATAGATGCTGTTAAAAGAGCCTCTGCGGACTATATCACCGCGGTGATTCCGTACTTTGGCTATGCACGTCAGGATCGTAAAGATCGTCCCCGTGTAGGTATTGGCGCAAAACTGGTAGCCAACCTTTTAACTGCGGCCGGTGCTAATCGCGTCATGACGATGGACCTTCATGCGGGACAAATCCAAGGATTCTTTGATATTCCCTTAGATCACCTGAATGGCTCGGCCATTTTCCTTCCCTATATCCAGAAGCAAAAGTGGAGCAATCTCTGTTTCGCCTCTCCTGATGTAGGAAGTGTGAAAAGAGCTCGCATCTATGCCCAGCACTTCAATGCAGACATGGTGATTTGCGACAAATACCGCAAACGTGCCAACGAAGTAGCTGAAATGACCCTAATCGGAAATGTGGAAGGGAAAGATGTGGTCCTAGTGGATGACATGGTAGATACCGGAGGCACCCTTTGCAGTGCGGCTAACATGCTGATGAGCAAGGGAGCTAAAAGTGTTCGTGCCATTTGTACCCATCCGGTACTTTCGGGAAATGCTTATGAGAATATTGAAAAAAGTCAACTAAGTGAGTTGATTGTCTCTAACTCACTCCCCCTCAAACAGGAATCAAAGAAGATTAAGGTGCTTAGTGTGGCGAAACTCTTCGGTCAGGCTATCAGAAATACACATGAACACAAGAGCATCAATTCCTTATTCCTAACGCCAAGCGTATAATTAATAATCATCAAATCGTAAACAAATAAACAATCATAAACAATGGAAACAGTAGTAATCAACGGCACGCCAAGAACCGAATTAGGTAAAAAGGCTACGCGTGCACTGCGCAAGGCAGGTAACGTTCCTTGCAATCTTTACGGTGGCAAAGAAACCATCAATTTTCAAGCTCCGGCAACGGCATTCCGCAAACTGATTTACACGCCCGACTTTCGTCTGGCCGAGATTCAGTTAGATGGCAAATCATACAAAGCGATTCTGAAAGACTCGCAGTTTGACCCCATCAAGGATGGCATTCTTCACCTCGACTTTCAGGAGTTGATGGATAATGTGAAAGTGAAAGTGGCTATTCCGCTTCGACTTCAGGGAACTCCGAAGGGAATCATAGACGGTGGAAAGTTGGAGCAGGCGTTCAGAAAACTGAATATCATGGCTTTGCCTAAAGACCTTCCGAATGTAATCGAAGTAGATATCACCGACATGAAACTTGGCGACATTAAAAGAATCCAGGACATCAGTATTCCGGGAGTGGCCATTTTGCACAGCGGGAAAAATCCTTTTGCTTCTGTATTAATCCCACGGGCCGTGAAAGAGGAAGTTCCGACGGCGGCAGCAGCTACTCCGGCAGCGGGTGCAGCACCGTCAGCGGATGCCAAAGCTGAAGCAAAAACCGACTCTAAGGCAGACGATAAGAAAAAGTAAACCGATAGCAAACTGTGGGTTTTCTGATTGCCGGCCTTGGCAACATAGGCAACGAATACGAAAACACAAGGCACAACATCGGCTTCAAAATTCTCGATCAATTTGCCAATACACAAGGCGCTCCGTTTCAAATGGAGCGCCTTGCTTTTTTTGCTGAGTATCGCAGTCGCGGTAAGAATATTTATCTCATCAAGCCCACCACTTTCATGAACCTGAGTGGCAAGGCTGTTCGATATTGGATGAATGAATTTAAAATTCCACAACAAAATTTGCTTGTGGTTCTCGACGATCTCGCTATTCCCTTTGGTCAGGTGCGTTTGCGCGCCAAAGGCAGCGACGGTGGGCACAACGGACTGAAAGACATTGACGCTGCACTCGGCAACAACAATTATCCGCGCCTGCGCTTCGGCATCGGCAGCGAATTTTCAAAAGGACATCAGGTGAATTATGTATTGAGCCCTTGGAGTGGAGAAGAACAAAAACTTCTGCCAGAAAGAATCAAAGTGTCCTGCGACGCTATTAATAGCTTTTTATTTGAAGGCCTAGAGAGAGCTATGACAAAGTACAATAAGAGTTAACAGTTCACAGTTGACAGTTCGAAGTTTTCTTACCGTAAACGGTGAACCGTTAACCATCAAACCATTCTCATGAAGATTATTTGCATCGGCAGAAACTATTCTGAACACACCAAAGAAATGAACGCGGTCATTCCCGACGATCCGGTTGTGTTTATGAAGCCGCAAACGGCTTTATTGAAAGACAATAAGCCTTTCTTTCATCCCGAATGGAGTAAGGACATTCATTATGAAACCGAACTGGTGTTCAAAATCTGTAAGCAGGGGAAATATATTGATGAAAAATTCGCATCAAAATATTATGACGAGGTCACGACCGGTATTGATTTCACAGCGCGCGACCTTCAGTCCATTCAAAAGGAAAAGAAACTGCCCTGGGAAATCTCCAAATCATTTGACAATTCTGCTGTGGTGGGTAAATTTTTCAAACTCGCAGAACTGGGCAAGTCCAGCAACTTTCAGTTTTCGATGAAGTTGAATGGCAAAGAAGTCCAGCGGGGCAATTCAAACCAAATGATGTTCTCTCCTGAAAAAATCATTGCCTACATCTCTCAATTTTTCACACTGCAAGTAGGCGATTTACTCTATACAGGCACACCGGTAGGCGTAGGCGCCGTGAAACCCAGCGATCGCCTCGAAGGCTTTCTGGAAATGGAAAAGGTTTTTGATTTTGAAGTGAAATAGTTTCTTTGCCTGTCAAGGCCAAAATTTTGAAAGCAACCAAGGAAACTCTTTTAAACGCATACCGGCTCATGTGTACCGCCAAAGCTATGACGGAACTTTATGAGGAGCGTAAAGACATCACCTCTAAATATGTCCACGCTACCTCACGAGGGCATGAAGCTATCCAACTGGCAGCCGCGTTTCAGTTACTACCCCAGGATTTCGTCTATCCTTATTACCGGGATGATTCCATATTGCTGGGTATTGGGTTCACTCCTTTTGACCTGATGTTACAACTGATGGCCAAAAAGACTGATTACTTCTCAGGCGGACGAAGTTATTATTGCCATCCCTCCTCCACGCGCGAAGACCTGCCTAAAATTCCGCACCAGTCCTCTGCTACCGGTATGCAGGTTATTCCAGCGACCGGTACTGCACAGGGACTTCAGTATAAGGAAGAACAACTGTTAGCCAGTTTCCCCAAAGGAGAAAATCCGGTAGTTATTTGTTCTCTGGGTGACGGCGCTATAACTGAAGGCGAGGTGAGCGAGGCCTTGCAAATGGCGGTGCTGCATCAATATCCCATTATTTACCTTGTGCAGGATAATGAGTGGGATATTTCGGCTCACTCTTCTGAGATCCGCGCACAGAATGCATCAGAATATGCCCAAGGTTTTAAAGGGTTAAAGGTGGAAACGATTAACGGCACCGATTTCACCGAATGTCTGGATGCTATGAGTAGGGTAGTGACCTATGTACGCAATAATCGGGAACCCTATCTGGTTCACGCGAAGGTACCGCTGCTTAACCACCACACTTCAGGTGTGAGAAAGGAATGGTATCGTCCAAAAGAAAATCTGGACAGCGACCAAAAGCGCGACCCTTTCAACCATCTTAAGAAACATTTGCTTTATGAAGTCAATGTAACGGAATCCAAACTGAATGACATAGAAGCTAAGGCTAAGTCGTTGGTACAAAAAGACTTTGAACGTGCTTTGCTAGAACCTAATCCGGACGAAGAAGATTTGACAACACACATATTCGCCCCTACACTGGTAACGGTAGAAAAAGGAAATCGCAGTCCCAAAAATGGAAGCGTGGTAGTGATGGTTGACTCTGCTCTACATGCAGTGGATGAAATTCTGCAAAAGCATCCCGAAGCGCTGCTTTATGGTCAGGATGTTGGTGGTGAATTAGGCGGTGTATTCCGTGAAGCAGCTTTGCTAGCTAAAAAATATGGCGATGGGCGCGTGTTTAATACGCCCATCATGGAAGCATATATAATTGGTTCTACAGTAGGCATGAGTGCAGCCGGCTGCAAGCCCATAGTCGAGGTTCAGTTTGCGGACTATATTTTTTCTGGTGTAAACCAGTTATTTACAGAGGTGTCGCGCTCTTGTTATCTCACCAATGGAAAATATCCGGTTCAGGCCCTCGTGCGCATTCCCATTGGTGCCTATGGCAGCGGCGGCCCCTATCATTCTTCCTGCGTCGAAAGTTTTGTATTGCAGATTAAGGGAGTCAAAGTAGCCTATCCCCTCCAATGCCGCTGATATGAAAGGCTTGCTTAAAGCAGGTTTCTATGATCCCAACCCAGTGGTGATTTTTGAGCATAAGGGTTTATACTGGAGCAAGGTGAAAGGAACCGAACAGGCCAAAACTGTAGAGCCGGATGAAAATTATATCATTCCTTTTGGCAAAGCTCGGCAAGCATTGGCCGCTTCTGAGAAGAATATTAATAACGGTGAATCTCTGGTGGTGATAACTTATGGCATGGGAGTTCACTGGGCGATGAATGCCGCGAAGAAGTTTGACCAACAAATTGAAGTACTCGATTTGCGCACGCTGAACCCACTCGATGAAGAAGCGATTTTCGCTGCTGTAGAAACACATGGAAAGGCGATTGTCTTAACCGAAGAGACCGTCACTCATTCATTTGCCGAAGCTTTGGCCGGAAGAATCTCGAATCACTGCTTCGGCTATCTTGATGCACCGGTTCAGGTCATCGGGGCCATCAATACGCCTGCGGTCCCACTCAATGAAAATCTAGAAAAGACCATGCTGCCAAATGCAGATAAAGTGGCGGCAGTGATGGACAAGTTATTGAAGGGATAGCCAACTTTTTTTCACTGGAGTCTCCTCCACCGAAACTAATTCCGGGTAGTGAGACTCTAGCGGTTAGGAAAACCGAATATCCTTTACTTTTTAGCTGGCAATGCCATCTTACTTAGAAAGCCACCCAGTTTGTCCCCTTTCCCAACAATTCTAATTTAGATTTGGCCTATTTTGCTTCTTCTTATTTAGTAGAAGGCGATAATTCAAGATGAAAATGTGTAATTTTAGAAAATAGTTCATGGTGATAGGATTAATTAAGAGCAGATGAGGGTGTACTGTTATCAGATTTTTCTGTGTAGCTTTCTATTTATTTGTTTATCAACCGCGAGCTATGGGCAGGATCATTATTGGAGCCAGCAATACGGAGGCCCCGCCACGCTCACCGGAGGCACAGCGGTCGTTGGAGCGAATGATCACAGCGGTCTTTTTTATAACCCCGGTGCATTAGGGTTTATTGATAGCGTTCAAGTGACGGCCAGCACGTTTGCCTTTGGGTTTGAATCCATGAAGTTGAAAAACGGTGCCGGAAACGATTTGAATTTGACCGGGTTTCGAGTCAATATTCTTCCTCAGTTGATTGCCACAAGCATCAACATAAAAAAAGCACCCAAGCTCAAATTGGTTTTGGGTACACTGACCCGCAGCCGCATAAATATTCGTTTGAATCAGGAAAATGAAAATTTGTATGATGTCATCAAAGGAGCGCCGGGACTAGAATAGTACAAAGCCCGTGGGGAATTCAGTAATAGTTCGGTAGAACAATGGTCAGGGATTGGATTGGCTTATCAATTCAATAAAAATTGGTCTGCCGGATTGTCCGCTTTCGGATCTTTCACAAGTATGCAAGTTCGCTCTGTCGAAAACTTGAATGCTGAAGTCACTAAAAACGCGGTTCCGTATGTTGCAACAGTGAATCAATACAATGCTATGAGCCTAAACCAAGTGACACAAGTATTTAAAATAGGCGCAGCAGGTCATTTCAAACATTGGCAATTGGGTCTAGCGGTCACGTTACCTGGAATCAAAATTTGGGGTGAGGGTAAGTTAGACAAATCATTTGAGGCATACAACTTGAATAAAAATCCAGTGGACACTAACATACCGGCACAGAAATATCCCGAATTTATCATCTCTGATCTTCAGAGGGGACTACAGAGTCATTATAAAATTCCCCTATCGGCTACGGCAGGATTAAAATTAATTTATCCAAAATTCGCCCTGTCTGCTTCGTTTGAATATTTCCTCGGATACAAGAATCGAACCATACTTCAGGGCCAAGACCGGACAGCAATACGACCCACAGCATTTTATGGCAATGATACCATTCATGGATTTATGCAGATTCAGACTTCTGCCAATCATGTTTTGAATATAGGGCTTGGGGCAGAAGTAAAAGTTCAACCCAAGTGGACTCTCTTGTTGGGCTTTCGGACAGACTTTAGTAATCGTACTGATTATTTGCCCAACAATTCCGTAGTTAACGCTCCCTCAGCAGGCTCGCCTACCTGGCACTATTTATATTTCTCTTCCGGATTCACCTACCGTTTAGCTTATCATAACCTGACTCTGGGAATTGATTATGGGGTGGCTGTTTCGGCAAACAAACAACAGATATATAACTTCACTGAGCCACAGCAGGATAATTTTTTACTGGGTGCACTCCATCAAAACATGAGAGCATCTGTTCACAAACCCAATCTGATTCTGACCTATATCTATTTCTTAAAGACGAAGGGGAAGAGAACAGTAACCATGTCCATCCTTGATGAACTAAAGAAAGCTCAGATTAAAAAAGAAAAGCCAACTCGAAAGAAAAAGAAATAAGCGATTATTCTCCGCTGCAACCCCATCAACGCAAGGCTTCTTTCTTTTCGGTCAATAAAAAGGTGAAGTTTTGTCCCACAAGTTTAGTCCAGCGCTTCATCAGTTTGGGGTTAAATTGGATTTATAATTGGTTCAGCTAAATTTGAGTCTCCAGGTCTAAGCTTAAAAAATTAAAAATTAGTACGATGCCAATAAAATAATAATCAATGAACGAATTTTTATAAAGATGAACAGGTTGGCAGGCC